>JBAXDW010000074.1:0-7505 GCA_037140755.1 Methanobacteriota archaeon | reverse complement strand
TGTTTGGCATTTTTACTGATTTTGGAATCAATACGGTCATAATTCGTGAAGGGGCTAAAAAGCCCGAAGATACACACAAGCTCATTTTTAGCTCGATGGGCCTTAAGTTACTCATGTCCGTCGCGACGATGTTTGCCGTAATCGTATTCGCTCTTTTCACGCCGTATTCACTCGAGGTCAAAGTGTTGATCGTCTTAATGTCGGTCACGCTGGTAATGGGCGGCATCGGGAGTATGTTCAGCGCGGTATTCAACATTTACCAAGACATGAAGTATATCTCGATTATTCAGATTGCCGAGCGAATTACTTTCGCCACTTTAGCGTTCGTCTTTCTGATTGCAGGACTTGGCGTCCCCGGTGTCATAATTGCGATCATTATCGCTGCTTTTGTCAGCCTGATGCTGAATTTCACAAACAGCCGGCGAATTCACTACTTCAAGCTGAACTTTAAGCCGATATTCGACCGTGCGATACTGATGCCAGCCTTGTGGTTCGGACTCGCAGGAATGCTTGGGTTCATATGGCAACGAATAGATACCATCATGATCTCACTTTTGTCAAATATGACGCAGGTCGGACTGTACACGCCTGCGGTCAACTATATAGGGATAGGCGACATGGCCGTCATTGCGCTTACGGGAGCATTTTTTCCCATAATTTCAAGAGCCGTGCACGAGAGGAAGGTTACCAAAAAAGAGTTATCGAAGTACCTCGGCTACTTCACCATAGCCGGACTCGTCACTGTCGGAATAACGTATGCGTTCGGAGGCCACCTGATGATTTTCGCCTTCGGTCCCAAATTCGCTGAGTCTATCGTATTCATCAATATCCTTGTTATTGGATTTGCCATCAATCTGCTGACCATCCCTACTTCTTTGCTGCTTGATGCAACAAACAATCAAAAGGTGCACGTGCTAAATGCCGCCTACTTGACGGGGACAAACGTTGGTTTGAACTCGATCCTGATACCAGCTATGGGCGCCTTGGGCGCCGCGTATGCGACGACGATATCGCAGAGTCTCGGGGCAGTTCTCGGTATACCTATCGCACTCTACGTCCTAAAGCGGTCGAACCACTTGTGAGATCCTACCTAAGGGTGCTAACATATGCCAGCTAGCATGTTTCTCTGTGCTTCGAGCTTTTGTTGCTTTCTGCAGCGCCGATACGGCAGCTTCGAAGACGTGATGAAATCGAAAAGCTCGTTTACTCACTCAATGTTGCGCAGGTGAACAACGCTTTAGTCACCCATTAATTCAGGCCAAATCAAATTAGGCATAATTCTTTGTTAAATTTAGCGTTTTCGTGTTGATAAAAAAGAAAGCATAATGAAAGAGGTTTTCTAGAGATGCATTCAAGAGCATAAGTACTAGAGGATACATGCATAACCTGTACCTAATACAATCATGGATTGCGCAATCCTTCGTCGATCAGCTGTACAACTGGCTACTATAGGTTTCATCGTATATCCTCGGTGTAATTGACGCATTTGGGTATTTCGGCATTTTTGTCGGAATGTTTATAGAGAGCATCGGGATCCCGGTTCCGAGCGAGATAATATTGCCGTATGGGGGCTACCTTGCCTACTTGGGGCACCTCAATTTTTGGGGGGTGGTCATTGTCGGCACTTTCGCGTGCCTCGCAGGTTCGCTCGTTACGTATTTCATTGCTTTTTTCGTCGGTAATTATCTTTTTGAACGCTATGGCAAGTATGTCGGGATAACTGAACGTGAACTGAACCTCGCAAATGAATGGTTTAATAAATATGGGGAGATCTTCGTTTTTGTCGGCAGAATGATTCCAGGGGTAAAGCATTTCTCGTCCATACCAGCGGGGATCTGTAGAATGGATCTAAAGAAGTTTTCTGCCTATACTTTTTTGGGCTCATTGCCCTGGAACACCGCACTGGTTTTTGCGGGGTTCTACCTAGGCGCAAACAGGCACAATATCACCTCTACGTACTACAGCGTTGTGATAGCGGTGTTGCTCGTTTGTGCAGTCTTTATTCTGGTGATTGTTCTACGATCCAGACGAGCCAAGCGGCGGGCCCTTGTGAAAGAAAGCAGTCGTTAGAAACGCTAACCGGAAAAGATAATAGCCAACTACGCGCATCTATAATTGAGAGCAAAACTAGCTACTCAAGATTCTGCACGAATTAATGATCGTATTTTAGCGTGGATGGTGTTAGTTGTTTGAGGGGGAGTAGTTGAAAACAATTTCAGAGAAGATACTATCCAAGCGAAGTGGGGTAGATGCTGAAAGTGGGGACATAATCAACGTGCCTGTCGATTTGGTTTTCGCCCACGATGGTACGCTACCGCTCGCGATTCAGCAACTGGGCGATCACATAGTCAAACATCCCAAAAAAGCGGTGGCTTTTTGTGATCATGCTTCGCCCTCACCTTCTGAAAAAGTGTCAAACGTACAAACGCTTATGCGGGGGTTTGCCCACCGCAGCGGTATGGATTTCTATGAAAATGGAGATGGGATTTGCCATCAAATTGTCCTCGAGAGGTACGCATCGCCCTACAAAGTAATAGTTGGCGGTGACAGCCACACATGCACCCACGGCGCACTCGGCGCTTTTGCGACTGGTATGGGTTCGACTGACGTGGCCGCTGTTATGGCGTATGGAAAAACATGGCTAAAAGTCCCAGAGACTGTTAGCGTGGAAGTCTCCGGAAAAATGCCTAAAAATGTTCACTCAAAAGACGTTTTCTTGGAGCTTCTTTCACGAATAACGGCAGATGGAGCCACGTACAAAGCGCTTGAATTCTGCGGCGAAGGGGTCGAGGCGATGAGCGTCGAATCACGCGCAACGCTCTCTAACATGTCCATCGAAGCCGGTGCTAAAGTCGGTGTGTGTGCAGCAGATGAGAAAGTTAAAGCGCATTTGACGCGCTACGGCCGAAGTAATGAGTTCAAAGCGTTGTACCCTGACGAGGGCGCGGTATATGCCAAAGAGGTTCACATACGCGCTGAAGACGTCGTTCCTATGATCGCTAAGCCCCACAAGGTCGACAACGTCGTTCCAGTTACAGAGCTTGAAGGCGAGGAGTTAGATCAAGTATGCATCGGCTCGTGTACGAACGGGCGGATTGAAGATCTCAGAGCGGCAGCACGAATCTTGGATGGTCATAGAAGCAAAGTGCGACTAGTGGTGTATCCAGCAAGCCGTGGAGTCCTTCTTGAAGCGCTGAAAGAAGGAATCCTAGAGACGTTCCTAAAGGCAGGCGCCGCTGTTGGTCCGCCGGGTTGTGGTTTTTGCATTGGAAGGACAGTCGCTTTAGGAGACAACGAGGTTGCTCTTTCTACTCAAAATCGAAACTTTAAAGGCAGGATGGGCAACGACAAGTCTTTTATTTACCTTTCGAGTCCATCAACGGCCGCAGCGAGCGCTATAGAAGGTAGAGTTACAGATCCAAGAAATCACAAAGATTAAAGCACAAAGACAAAAAATGGTGGAGCTATGAACATTGAAGGGAAGGTTGTCAGAGTTTTCCCTGGCGATACCAATACAGACGAGATTATTTCAGGGAAGTACAAATATGATGAGCTCGATTTAAACAAGCTCGCCATACATACGTTTGAATCAGTCGATTCGCACTTTTATGATGATTGCCAAGGCCTAACGGATCCAATTTTAGTTGCCGGAGCGAACTTTGGGTGCGGATCATCAAGAGAACAGGCGCCACAGGTTCTAAAGGCTTGCGGCATCTCGTGCATCATCGCTGAGTCCTTCGCGCGTATATTCTACCGGAATGGCTTCAATATCGGTCTTCCACTAGTCGAGTGCGAAGACATCTCAAAAAAGGTGACTCAGGGAGATGGGCTAGAAGTGGATTTTGACGCTGGGACGATTCGAATCGAACATCGAAACGCAGAATACCGTTTCAAGCCGATCCCACAGTTTATGCAAGAATTGCTAAAAAGAGGCGGGCTAATGCCATTCTTAGACGCCTGCGATGGATATCCTGACTGACCAATTCATCGGCCTTTTAAACCATAAACTCTATTGGATAAGGGTAATGCAAGATGTAGCCGTAATACTGGGAGATGGGGTTGGACCTGAGTTAGTCGAAGCAATGATGCGAGTCGTGACTGCGACAGGAGCGTCCATAAATATGATCCCATGTCAAGCCGGAAGCGACTGGTACGAATCTCACGCAGGGGGCTCTTTAGTTCCCGATGAAACCCGAGACGTGATTAACTCAACCCAAGCCTGTTTCAAGGGGCCAACCACAACGCCAGGAGGCCCAGGCTCGCCGCGAAGTGTAGCGGTCACTATCAGACAGGAGATGGATCTTTACGCAAACGTCCGCCCAATACGGACGTTTGCCAATACCCCTCGTCCTCTCGGGGATGTTGACTTTGTGTGCATACGTGAAGCGACTGAAGGCATGTACTCAGGGAGCGAAATACAACTCTCCGCTGATATGTTTGTCGCCCTGCGGAAAGTCACGAAATCGGCGAGCCGAAAAATAGCTAACTTCGCTTTTCGAGAAGCAGAAAAGCGAAAATGGAAAACCGTTGTCGCTATCCACAAAAGCAACATATTGAAACAGACTGACGGAGCTTTTCTCCAAGCTGTTCGAGAGGAAAAGAACGACTATCCGAACGTAGAACTATGGGAGTATCACGTTGACAACATAGCACAACAACTCGTGAAAAATCCACAGATATTCAACGAATCGATATTGCTCTCAACCAATCTCTTTATGGATATAATAAGCGCTGAATGCGCGGCGTTGGTAGGAAGTATCGGCATGATATATTCAGCTAATTTTGGAGATAGCTACGCGATGTTTGAACCCGCTCACGGATCAGCTCCAAAGTACCAGAACCTTGACAAAGTAAATCCCACTGCCACTGTGCTCGCCGGAGCTTGGATGCTTGATTACTTAGGTAACTCGCGCGAATCTGCCATGATCTTTGATGCTCTACAAGAGGTAATTGCCGAAGGCAAAACGACGTACGACCTCGGGGGCAGTCTTCGAACAAGCGAAGTAGTTGACTACATTATCAACAAGGTCGAAAGCTACCTGAAAAGCAGGTAATGACAGATAGGATGCGCAGTCTATTCTTTTTCTAAACAGGCCATGCACGCGCTGCGCCTTTTATCTAATACGCTACCCTTCGCAGCGCAGCTCACACACTCCTGCGAGCGTCCTCCACTTAAGAAGCGCTTCTTAAAACACATATGACGACAATCAAAACTCCTACGCAGCTCTTCAACTCCACACTCATCGCACTGTGCCTCGTGAACCATAATACCCTCGCCGGCAAGGCAGCAAGAGTGGTACTCAAGGTTTCCAGAGCCGAGCGAAATGCTTTCGCTCCGGCGGTAGCGACACTCCTTCGTAATTCCTGCCTCCGCGAGCTAGTTATTCGTAACGCGTGTGAGCAATCCAGGGCGGGAACACTTCCTCACTCGTCAGGAAGTATTTGATGGCGTACTCCTTCAACTCATCATCTGAAACGCTCGAAGTGCGAGCCTCTTCGTCGTAGAGCTTGTGAATATCGTTGCAGATCATCTTGATCCGTCGATCGTTTTTCCTCAAGTTTACTTCCACGCCCAGAAGCTCATTCAAAACTTGTTCCATCTTATAGCGGACAACTTCTCTTCCTGAAGAATCCCCGATGAGCAGCATTCGCTGCCCACCCACAACCTCAGGAGGAAACGGCTCGTAAGTGAAAGGATTCTTCAAGACGCCGTCGGTGTGTATGCCGCTCTCGTGAGCGAAAATATTTTCACCGACAATAGCTTTGTTTCTTGGAAGTCTGAAAGCAAGCTCATGTTCTAAATAGCGTGTAAGCTCCGTCACCGGTGCAGGATTGTACTTTTCGAAACCTTTCACACGGCAAAAAAGGAAGGTTAGAATCTTTTCAAGCTCGGTATTTCCTGCCCGTTCTCCGATCCCCATGAAGGTCAAGCTCGACCAATTAGCTCCGTGCCAGTATCCTGCCAAAGTGTTTGCCACACCGAGTCCGAAGTCATCGTGTACGTGCATTTCGAGATTCTCCGCTCCGATCTCTTTGAAGGAGCGCACGATCTTGGGTATGCTCAACGGCAACTGGCACTCTTCGAACGGCACGCCGTAGTTTAAAGTGTCACAGATTCTAAATATCGCATCAGGGGCAATACTGAGCAAGTCCTTCACGAATGGGATAACGAAGTTTGGAATATCTGAGCGCGTAATATCTTCAAGATGGCATCGGACCTTCAACCCGTGATCTACTGCATATTGAAGGGCTTCGGCATACTTGTCGTGCGCCTGCTCCCGATCCTTCAAGCCAAGTTTGTCGAAAATGTGCGTATCTGATATAGACATCAGAATGCCTACCTCGTTTATGCCGTCCACACTGAGGTTCATATCGATATCTGCCGTGTTTGCGCGCGCCCACCCAGTAATCTCAGGGTGATCGTAGTTGCAGTCGAACATTTCGCGAGCCAACGCGCGATCTCGCTCTTTGAAGACGAAACACTCCAACTTCTCTATGCCCATTTCGTGTAAAAACTCGAATATCCGTAATTTCTGTGTTTTTTTAAGTACGATTCCGGGCATTTGTGACCCGTCTCTCAAGGTGCTGTCGCTTATCTTAACGTCTATATCGCCTGGGATCTTGATTTTTGGCATCTCAGCATATGATCTGTACAACTTTGAGCCCCCCCACTAGTTTGCAACGGAATATAACGTATCCCAGCTCTCCTTATGGCAATAATTCTATATGAAACTAGTTCCGCCTCGTTCGTCGATTTGCGCTTTAAGGCTTATTGCATATTGATATACTAAAAAAGACGTAACAGTCCCTGATGGGGAAATCGCAAGTCACTCTCAAATATGGACAAGGTGAGACCTCAGTCATACTCAATGATAAAAACCTAATTCAGGTTATCGAACCACAGGACATCGAAGTATTGGATGAAGAAAAAGAGATCATTCGTGCCATGAATGATCCTGTGGGAACGCTCACGCTCCGTGAAATCGTATCGCAAAAGAAAGCCTCGAAAAATGATTTGAGCGCAGTGATTATTGTGAGTGACGTGACTAGACCCACTCCAACCAAAAAGTTGCTGCCGCACGTTTTAAACGAATTACGAGAAGCAGAAGTTCCTGACGGCCGGATCACGATCTTGTTTGCCCTCGGAATTCACAGACCTCTTTCCGAGCCAGAAATGAAAGGACTCGTAGGCGAAGAAGTTTTTGGTCATTACCGCTGCATCAACCATGACGGTAATAACTGTGTTTTTGTCAGCACGACGTCACGAGGGACACGAGTTTACGCTAACAAAGTGGTGCTCGACTCCGATGTGAGGGTTTGCCTCGGCGCCGTTGAGCTCCATTATTTTGCTGGATACAGCGGCGGATACAAGTCCTTACTCCCTGGCGTTTGTGCGCGCGAGACGATTGAATCAAATCACAAACTGATGCTGCAGCCAAATGCTGAGGCGGGGAGGCTGGATAGCCCTGTGAGGCGGGATCTTGAAGACGCGGGCCAACTAATTG
>JBAXDW010000073.1:0-7515 GCA_037140755.1 Methanobacteriota archaeon | reverse complement strand
TCGGTGAGTGCAATATGCTTTGTAGCACTGAAACGCCGACGATTAAAGCAATCACTGCAATAATGATTAGCACAGCAACCTTTGACTTCATTTAGAACCACTCAATGTTCAGATTCTGATTTCACTCTCTCTTTTACTTCAAATCTGATTCAAGCTCCAGATATATTAGCTCACGGTATCAACTAATTATCACGTTTGAATTCTGATCTTAGCTGTGCATAGCGTTACGCCATCCGCGTGTTTTTCACGGCTTTCCGGCCGTATCGAGAGGTATGATGAGAGGTAGTTCTAAATAGGCTTCACGCCTTCTTCAAAGGCGAGGCAGAAGAATGGTTGTCGGTGTCACGTTGGTGAACGTCGTTACGGGCCACGAGCGAAGCGTTTTTGACGCGCTAAAGGATATCTCCGGGATTAGAGAACTCTATCACGTTTTTGGAGAGTATGATTTTTTGGTTATCATAGAGGTCGAAGGACTCCCACTGCTCAGCAAAACGGTTGATAAGATACGGGACGTGGAAGGCGTTACAATCACCCATACGGTCGTGGGTGCGGAACTTGCAGACTCTTGACAGATGTTTTTTGACGCTCCTGCGTCCGTCGAAACGGTCGAACGAGCTTGCAACTCTCGAATGGACATATTAGCGGCCCCTTTTAGCCTAAAAGCATCTACAGCGTGAATTTAAGAGTCTCTTAGAGGCTACAGCGTGTTTTACTTGTTATCGGCTATTACTTGTTCGGGGGGGGGCACGATTCGCTTTATTGCTCAATCTGACTTAGTAATATGCGAAATGAATCGGAGATGATGAGAATGATGAGCGAAATAACGGGTTATAGGTAATCCTGCACGTTACGCGTACGCATCAGGCATTTGCCTAAATAGACCACTCATAAAATGTTCCTCGACGCATTCGTTGCGGGCTTTTTGGCCGCCTCCGCACTGCTCCTTGGCAGCATCGTTGTAGCGCTGCGACCTGTCAAAACACGCACGATCGGCCTCATCATGGCGTTTGGCTCGGGAGCCTTGATAAGTTCGGTCGCTTATGAGCTTATAGCGGAAGCCTACAGAATAGCGCCAGGCAACATAGGAGTCGGCGTTGCTTTCTTCATTGGCGCTTTTGCCTTCTATGTTGGCGACGTGATCATCGAACGCAAAGGAGGGGGCAATCGTAAGAGCGCACGTGGAGAACAAAGCGGATCGGCCCTGGCGATTATGTTGGGGTCGATCTTAGATGGCATTCCTGAGTCGTTTGTCCTCGGAATCTCACTTATTGGCGGTGGGGCACTTAGCCTCGCTTACTTTGCAGGCGTCTTTTTGTCGAACTTTCCCGAAGGGTTGTCAAGCAGCGCTGGTCTCCTCAAAGCAGGCTATGAACGAAAATGGGTTCTAATGTTGTGGGCCCTGATTGCAGTGATCTCAGCGATCTCAGCAGCGCTAGGCTATGTGCTATTTGGTGATGTATCGCCAGTAGCAGGTGCCGCGCTGCTCACCTTTGCTTCCGGCGCTATCCTCACAATGCTAGCCAATTCTATGATGCCTGAGGCGTTCAAGGACACTGGCAAACTCGCTGGGCTGCTTACAGCATTAGGATTCGCCGTCATATTTGTTTTAGGGGTTGTTTAGGGCGCTGTTTTTTGCCGTCGCTAACGTAGGGCAAATCGAGCGTCATCAGACGCGCTTATGCCCGAGCGTTAAAGCATAGAGGCCACGAGGTCGTTGAAATGGCCCCTAAGGAGGAGTCGACGTCGTTTAAGCGGGGCAAAGCATATCACAACGCGAAGCGAACTCTATCGCACTCTTCAATAAAAAAAAACGCGGCAGAATGGAGGAGACGACGATGGCTATAGAGACTCCAACATACAATGTTGAAAAAAAGGAAGATGATTTTGAGATCAGAACGTACTCGGCATATATCCTAGCCCAAGTTGACGTGGAATCAGATTTTGATAGTGCTCTAAGGAACGGATTTGAGATTCTTGCTCATTACATTTTTGGAGGAAACAGGAAGAAAGAATCAGTCTCTATGACGGCGCCCGTATCCGAGGAAAAGGTATCAGGCTCTGAGGAAATCCCTGTGATGGCCCCGGTAACGTCAGAAAAGATATCTATGACTGCGCCAGTTAGCGAAGAAAAGGCAGGAGAACGCGCGCACCAAATCTCCTTCGCCATGCCATCGAAATTCACTCTCGAGACGCTCCCTGAGCCGCTAGATCCGCGGATCACGTTCAAGGTCGTCGAGAGCCGGAGAACAGCCGCGATACGGTTCTCGGGCCGTGTGCACGAGAAGCTCGCGAGTCAGAAGACCGAGGAACTTAGGGCTTGGCTCTCAAGGAACGGTATTGTACCAAAATCAAACTTTGTCGTCGCTTTATACAACCCACCGTTCATACCTGGCATCTTTAGAAGAAATGAGATTATTGTGGATATTTGAAAGCGGTAGACACCCCTATGAGCAACTTCCGGGAAGGAAAACTTCGTTCTTTTTTCCCTTAAAGTAGCTCTATCGCACTCGCGTGTAGGCGGGACCTAGGCGGCACAACGCATACACCATACCAGATTAAATCGTTTGAGGGATCAACTCTAAACGAACTGCGTCGTGTATCGACTACTTTAGATGCTGCCGACGATGCAATTGCTTTCTTAATGAAATCGCTGTTTGTTTTGTTATTCTAGCACGTAAGTAGAAATACGTGAAAGATAAAGTGAGTTTGACTTTATAAAAAAAGGGTGATTGAAAGAATGAAAAATATCGTAGAAACCGCAATAGCAGCCGAGAACTTTACGACGCTAATAAGAGCAGTAAAAGCTGCGGATCTTGTAGTTGCGCTGAGCGGGCCAGGTCCATTCACGGTCTTTGCGCCGACTGATGCAGCATTTTCAAAGATGCCTTCAGGAGTGTTAGAAAGCGTATTAAAAGACAAAAAAGAGCTTACTAAGATACTCAAGTACCACTTGGCGTCAGGGAAGTACACAACAAACGCGTTGAAAACGATGAAATCAATACCGACGGAGAACGGCCAGTCGCTCACGGTAGAAGTTCATCATCTTTTTCACAGAGGCGTTAAGATAGATGACGCTGAAGTGATACACCCTGATATAGAGTGCACCAACGGGTTGATCCACGTTATTGATTCTGTGCTGATGCCAAAGTGACGTTATTGTTCATCTGTGGTAAAAGCAGCCGATAGTTGATTTCATGAGGGTCGTTGTTAACAACCCTCCTACTTCTTTTTTCTACAAACTCGATGGTCGCAAGTAGGCATGAGCCACTGGAGCGCTCCATCGCCTTGGATCTAAGGGGCGTTCTAAGCCAACGGCGTCGCACTGCGCAGGTAACGAAATGCTGGCCCTAGTATAAGAGACTCAGGTTTTCCTTACCTTTCTCGCGTTCTTTTCTCTCGGTCTCTGATAGTTCAAGACTGTGGTACGCCTCCATGATGTCGTCAAAGAGCATCTCTACCATGTCTCTGCTGAAGTTCTCCTTGATTACCATCCGCATGACAGCGACGTCCTGCGCGTTCGCAGGAAGGTAATAAGCGGGCACGATCCAGCCTTTTTGCCGGAGCTGATCAGAAAGTTGGAAGACCGTGAAAGGCGCATCCTTCAAACGAATGGCAACGAGCGGAAGCGTGCCTTGTTTGTTTATAATTTCAAATTTTCCCGTTTCGTGCAGCTTTTCGGCGATGTAACGGCTGTTCTTCATCATGTTCGTCATGATTTCGGTGTAGCCGAGTTTTCCCAGCCGTATGAAGTTGTAGTATTGGGCGAGAATAGTGCCGCTCCCCTTCGAAAAGTTGAGGGAGTAGTTGCTCATCTCCCCCCCTAGATAGTTCACCTTAAAGACCAACTCGTGAGGAAGATCTTTTTTGTGTCTCATAACGAGCCATCCGATTCCCGGGTAGACCAAGCCGTACTTGTGACCCGACACGTTGATGGATTTTACCTGTTCAAGCCGGAAGTCCCATTCGAGATCAGGATAGACGAACGGTGCGACAAATCCGCCACTGGCCCCGTCAACGTGCAGGGGTATGTCCCAGCCCTTGGTTTTTTTGATATCAACGAGCAGGTCGTTGATCTCCTTGATAGGGTCCATCTGTCCGGTAAACGTTGTGCCCAGCACGGCACCAACACAAATAGTGTTCTCGTCAACTTGCTTAGCGACTTCACCCGCGCTGACGATGTACGTGTCCTCTTGGAGTGGAATCAGTTTCAGTTCAACGTCGAAATAGCGGGCGAATTTCTCCCATACCGTGTGTACGTCGGCCCCCATGACGATATTGGGTTCATCCCACGGTTTGCCTTCGGCCTGCCTGCGCTTTCTCCAGCTCCATTTGTGCGCCAAAAGGGCGAGCATAATGGCCTCTGACGATCCTATGGTGGCGGTTCCAACGGATTCGCAAGCTTCAGGAGCGTTGAACAAGCGGGCGAGCATGTTCACGACTCGTTCCTGTATTATGGTGGTTTGAGGATACTCATCGTTGTCAACGTAGTTTTTGTCAAGGCTTTCAGTGATGAGTAGCTGTGCTTCTGGCTCCATCCACGTTGTCACAAAGCTCGCGAGGTTTAAGGAGGGGTTGCCATCAAGGTTTAGTTCATCGTGAATCAACTGGTAGGCAGCTCGCGCCGGCATGCCATCTTCAGGCATGACGTATTTCGGTACCGGTTCGCCGAAAAAGCGACGGCCGTACGTCGTGGTGTGATCTGTTTCTGATTCCTTTTTCTTGCTCAAATCGACCTTTTTAGATAACATAAACTCGCCTTTTTTTGTAATTGAAAACCGCTGGAATCTCGAGAGTGAATCCCTCTTGTGTCGATTCCGAGTTTTTGAGCTGATCGTGTCAAGTCAGTCGGGCTCAGTCCAATTACTTCTTGAGCGTTTCCGACAAAAAACGAAAACCGTTTTACTTCTTAAAGTATTTTGTGCACAACGTCGTGCGATCGGCCACGTTGAACGAGGTCCTGTAAGGCACATGCTCGAAAGGATCTGCAATTTGAATTATATCGATACTAAAATACTAAATCGAGCTCTCTGCAAGCAAGAAGAGAATGCGGGGTTATCGGTTACAGTCGTTCGAAGCGGACCCGCGGTTGCGTCGTATGTGTTGCCGACCACAGGTCTTCCGAGAAACATGGCGCTCGTTAACTTAGGTACGTTCGTGGGTGCGCTATGCTTCTTCGTAGGAGTGGTACTGCTGCTGCCAGAGCGTTCTCAACTCAATTCTGATTGAAAACAGCGTTTATCGCTGGGCTTGAGCACTGACGCTGCCACATGCCGTTTCAGCCAAAAATTGTTTTCTTGAATTAAAAACTGGACAATTTCGCTATTGCGTATTTTTTACTTTTCCTTGAGATTGATGTTCCAAAAGTTTCTTAGCACCGGCTACCATACAAGAAAACGCATAAATCCAATTCACGATGAATTCCGCAGGGAAGACTGATTAAGCGAGCGAAGAATGACAGAGCGATGGTAAATCGCAAATCCGATCCCTGCGACGTGGAGGTAAAAAAGTGAAGAAATATACTCTGTTTGTGTTAGCTGCATCAGTGGTCTTAACTGTGCTGATCGCTGGCTGTACTTCGTCTTCAAATCCGAGTCCAAGCGCGTTCACCAGCTTTACCAGCAGTGCAAGTCAAAATACGGTTGTGATTAAAGATTATGCCGTTACCCCCTCAACGCTCACGATTCAAAAAGGGGCGAACGTGACGTGGAAAAACAATGATTCAGTCGATCATGAGCTTTTTTCAGACAGCCCGGTATTTTCATTTCCAAAAATTGGCGTGGGCGGTTCATCGCCATTAATTCACGCAGGCGGCACTTACACGTATCAATTCAACACCACAGGAACGTATCCCTACCACTGCTACATCCACATGCAGGAAACGGGGACGATTCTCGTTCAGTAAAATTGAGGCTCTGAGTAAGTCTGTAAATACGAGCGTTATACGAAGAAAGCTTGTCGGCCCTTCCCATTGCGAGCTATCAAAAGTATGTTTTACGACCCGCTCGCCTGAGCGATAGCTGGCGCTTGTTCTTCCTGTTCCCTTTGGATGTCCTTGTATGTCCGCCACATCGCGAGGGCGAAGCCGACAATAGCAGGCCCGATCGCGAATCCTATGAAGCCGAAAGCCGCGAGAGCGAACGTGAACGCGATGAGCGTAAGCGTCTTCGGCACCTTGCCGGTTCGTTCCATCCACCTTGGTTGGATAGTGTACCGAAGGATCAGCTCAAAAACGACGATGCTAGTGATAAGCACGAGAAGGGCCGTGACGGTCTGCCCTTGTATAAGGAGCCAAATCGTGAGCGGGATGTAAATGAGGGCGCGTCCAACGGAAGGAATGAGACCGATAAATAGGATGAAGACTGCGAATGTGGCGAAAAACGGCACCCCAAGAATTCCGTAGATGATGGCCGCGAGTATCGCGCAAACGACGGCCACAGCGACGTATATGACGAAGAACGTGTAGTAGATCGGATTGAGGTGTTTCAAGAATCGATTGACTATCGATCGATGTTTTGCTGGAACGGCGCCTACAAAGTCCTTGACTATGACATCGCCCTTGGCAAGGATGCCGAGGAGAAGGAAGAAAACGATGATGAGCTGTGCCAATAGTAGCGGAATACTGATTAGAACGTTTCGCACGATACCGTGTGCACCCTGAGTGAACGTCGTCGTAATGATGCCACCCCCGGTCGCGAGGGCGCTGACGCGTGCGAGTACGGGCCCTGTTTTCGCCAGATCCGGATTAGCAAGCTGGAAAGTGTTGGTGATTCCCTGGCTTAACGTTGCGTTCGAGCTCGCTGAGGCGCCCGCCGCTATTTCCGCGATTTGCTGAGCGACGATAACTGTTACATTAACGAGAGCGAACGCCATGAGGACGCCCGTAACGATGATAACGATAAGGGCCGCTAACCCGCGCCGATGGATATATTTTTCGAGCCACACCGTTGGCCACCACAGGACGTATGCGGCCCAGAGGGTGAGGATCAAGGCGGTCTTCCACGGCCAGACCATGTATAAAAGCAAGAGCACAATCGCTATTATGATGATATAGAGCAGGAGGTTACTGCTCCTTTTTTCGAAAAAGGTGAGGTCAACCACGCTAGCCCGCCTTCTGTTCAGCATGCGCTAAATGCGCAGCACGGGTTAAAGATGACCGGTCTCTATATTAGTTTTTTGATTTGATTAAGCTTTGCGAGGGTCTGGAGGCGCGACGCTCCTCGCGACTTAGCTTGTCCATTATTTGGCCAATTTGACGAATGACGTCGTCTCTCGAGCTAACTGCCGATCAGCTTGTTTGTGATAGCGTAGTTTGCCCCCATCTTGAGAGACTCATCCAAGCTGAGAGATGGAAGCTTGTTGTGGCTGATAGCCTCCACTCTTCTACATTCGAATTTGTGAATCACGTCATCAAAGAGGCCGCCAAAATCAAAATCCTCATATACGAAATATGCGCTGTTTTATTGGATCGGGCGATGGTGTGATCTGAGAACTAAGCAGGATAGAAGAAGTGATCGA
>JBAXDW010000072.1:0-7518 GCA_037140755.1 Methanobacteriota archaeon | reverse complement strand
ATCGAACGCAACAGTATCGCTCCGATCAGAGCGCGGTGTGGCGCGATATTGATCATATGGCTGAAGCTGCAGCCGTCGAATCGCCAACCGGAGCAATGGCTGACATCTACGCAGCAAAAGAGAAGGAGCTTGATGAGTGCCTCGATGCCTTTTCGCATGTTCCGAATCAAAAAGGGCTTCTCGTCTTCGTCAATGGAAAAGTCGTGGGATTTGACCTCATCTCACACACCGCCGCCTATGAGGCGCTGCACCCCAAGCTCGTGAAGAGCTATGGGATGGACGCATCGCTGCAAAAAAAGACGGGCCGCCGTAAAGCGTCGCTTGACGATGCCCGCGCATTTATCAAAGAGACGCAATCGTGTTCGGAAAAGAGGTTCAAATCAGTAGGGCTCGGATGGGACTGCCGGTTTGAGGGGGAGGGACCCATCGGATCTTCGCTCGTGCACGACGAGACTGTCGTTCACACGGCATTTTTCAGGGCGCAAAATGCGGCGAACAATAGTCGAATGGCGAACTATTCGAGACGTGCTGAATACAGGACAAGGCGTCCAGCGGAGTAATTGAGCGGAGAACAAAATGGATCCAAGAGTGAGGAGCTACAACGACGGGACACTCTATCTCGCGGATTGGCCGGAGCCTCCCGTAGCGAAGCAAAAGTCGTACGGCCTTTTGTATTACGCGGCTCTTTTAGTGGTCGTCGTGTTGATCCTTGGGAGCCTGGCAGTGACGGCGCTTTTCGTGTTCTTTCTCATATTAGCGTTTCTATGAGAATGGATAGTGAAAGGGCGGGTAGAGGGCTAACGCAGTCATTTTGTAGGAGCTAACCGTCTTTTTGTAGACGTTAAAAAGGCAGGACGTGATCAACATGGAGTTGAAAAATGATAACATTAGAACGGGCTCGGGAGTTGTTTGGAGAACTCCCCAAAGAAGTTGAAGAAGATTCGTATTATCAGGTGCATTTCCTGAGTATATACAGCCACTCGGTCAAGGATCGCGGCGAGAAAATCTCTTCTTTAGACCTTGGAAACTCAATAAAGGAATGGACATCGGTTTGAAATTTACAAATTCTCGCACGTGACGCAACGATTGAAATAAGAAGGATTATTATAGGTGCGATTCATACTAACAGAAATTAATTCAAGGGGGGAATGAATGAATGAACCGAAACATCGCTGTTGGGGCTATTGCAGCAGTACTGATTGCTGCTATTTGCGCTGCGGGATGTACATCGCCGTCTTCGAGCTCAAACCAGACAACGGCTGCCTCCTTCAACGAGACGCAGAGCGCAACGGTCAGTGTCACGACCCTTGCGCCGGTATCGGTACAAGGGGGGCAGAATTTTATCTTGCAGCTGTCGTCAAACCCGACGACAGGATATCACTGGCAGTGCGGCTTTGACTCGAGTGCGGTAGTGCTCAGGAATCAGACGTATAATCCTGACCAGCCATTAACCACCGGAATGACCGGCGGGAGCGGAAAAGAAGTCTTTACGTTCCAAGCGGTAAAAGCGAATTTTTCAATGAAGACATTGATAACGTTTAACAATATCAGTCCTGGACTAACGCTAACTAACGTAACGGTCTGTCACGTCACTATCAACCAGGCCACACCCTCGCCCACGTCCTCGCCCTCGCCCACGTCCTCGCCCTCGCCCTCGCCCGCGCCCACGTCTCAGGTCTCGTTTACCACGAGTTTGCCCGGTGCCAGTGCATCGACCGGCTACTCATGGCAACCGACGTATGACTCAAGCAGCCTCAATCTAAAGAGCAACACCATGCAGCCATCTGGATCACAGCCCGGTGCTTCATCGACACAGGTAATAACGTTCCAAGTGCTTAAAACGGGCACTTCCACGGCAACGTTTGATCTCACACCGCCGTCAGGCTCATCGACTGAGCGCGTCACGGTCGCTATCACCGCCGATCAAGCGAGTACGCAGCAGGTCTCGTTTACCACGAGTTTGCCCGGTGCCAGTGCATCGACCGGCTACTCATGGCAACCGACGTATGACTCAAGCAGCCTCAATCTAAAGAGCAACACCATGCAGCCATCTGGATCACAGCCCGGTGCTTCATCGACACAGGTAATAACGTTCCAAGTGCTTAAAACGGGCACTTCCACGGCAACGTTTGATCTCACACCGCCGTCAGGCTCATCGACTGAACGTATAAGCATTAGCTTGTCTGTAGGCTGACGCAGACGCGTACGAAAACAGCAATCCGAAAGTCGCGACGATAACAAACACGCCAGTTGCAACCGCAACTGTGATTTCCCTAAAGATGCTCGAGCTCGCTTGCCGACTGCAAACTAACGCTCCGGCGCGAGCAACCGGGTAATTAGTCTGCCGTACAGGGTCGTCGGAGAAACAGGAGGCGCGCGGGAGCACGTATGTCGCGACCTTCACTACCGCGAAGTGATGAAGCCCGTAGAACCGGCCACCACAAAAGCCCCTGCTGAGCGAACAATTGGGCGCCCTATAATAGCTTCTCGCAGCTAGTATCAGGCGGATACGGCGTCGCTCGAGCATTTTCTTCCTATACGAGCTCAAAATTGACCGTCACGTTAGTTGGACTTGAATATAATGCGAACTGCTTGTTAATAAACGAGAGATGACCTGTTAAGGTTTGAACCCCTCCACCAGTCCCGTCATCCGTTCATCTGGCTGTATCAGATTGACTCTGATAAAACCGGCCGATTCGAGTGATGGCCTAATCTCTTCAAACATTAAGGGTTTTTTGCGCTAAACCGATTCATTGTTTAACGCTTTGCACTTTGCTTACATTTTTCTGTACTATACTGCAAAATCGGAACTAATTTTTTAAGATTAGTGATTAGACAATATGCATAATTTGACTACGGTTAGTCAGCAGGGGGCGTTTCGGCACCCTTTTTGCTGTGGAGGATGACTTAGAGCTGTGAAACCATTATATGACGATCTGCTAAAGTGGTGGAGTGCTATTGCCCTTGTGCTCATCTTGCTCAGATTATATGGATTGCTATAAAATCGAGATGTTAGAAGAAAGGAGTGCGTGAGGAGTTAAAAGATGCCATACACCCCTAACGTGCCAAACCGATGGCTGCAGTGGCTAGGATGTGATATGCTATAAAAACTGCTACAGCAGCTGATTTTCGTAATATTTAAGCGGAACGGTTAAGTTAAGCTTTGGGCTTTCTGTCGGCGAGGCCCCCCTTACCTAATGTCTGGTGCCGACAGCTTGAAAAAAAAGAACGGTCTATAATTGAAAAGTTACCGTCCGTCTTTCGTGCTGGTACCGTTTTTCTTGCTTTTGAACATCAAAGAGAGCGAGAGCTATGACAACAATAGTTGCAGCAACCGCAACAAACAAAACACTGGCCACGATCTCTAATGGCAAAAAGAGGATCAAAAAATTGCCTATGAAGATGGCCCAGGAGACACCACTAATTAGGATAAAAGCATTGACAAGCTGAGTGAGAATTTCATCCTTCATGCGATCTTCGATTGGGCGTTTCAATAATATAAAAGCTTTTTTGAAGTGCTTCGGTGTTCCAGTTATTTCGCTTTGCCATTCTCATTTCACTCCCCTGATGCAAACCGAATCCAACGTTTTAAAAAAAGCTCTAGTTAAAGATGTAGTCAGCTTAGAAAGGGGCAAGTTAACTGTAATTAAACATTCTTAATCCCGGCTATTGAGCTCTTTAGAATCGGCCTGTAGTCGGGCGCAAACATGTGTAGGCAGCGTGATGGCGTAGTGAGGTATGACTACAGCCTTCGCTGTCATATTATCCGGAACCTCCTTGCTATAACAGCTACTGTATTGGCGATGCCTTCAAGTTCGCTTGCTGGATAGTTTCCCTCCTAGCCAACCTCCACCCAATGCTAAGGCGACGCTAACAATTGTTAACAAGGAGAGAGCGCCCAGGACATCCACGATCAAGACAAGAAGGGCTGTTATTGCACCAACCATGAGTCCATTTTGAAACGCATCTTCTTTTGCTTTTCGTCCTGCGAGTAGTCCACCAACGAGTGTGCCTACGCCGAAGAAGATACTCGTTATTATCCCAGCATATCTGGCGGCAAACTCGTTGATCATCGCTATATCGGGTGTTCCCTGCGCTTGGAACGCCAGATACGTGGCGTAGCCCGTCACCACAACGATCGAACTTCCATAGGCAATAACAAACGCGATCACGATCCCGAGGACTACCCAGCTCCATCGGATTTTTGAAAGATCTATTGCCATAAAAAAACCCCTTTACCCTTACGTGCCCTTTCTGGTTTATTATCTTATTGAAACGATAGTATAGCCCTTAACTTACTCCGGCATCGTCAGCTTGTCTTCGCTTACGATCTGTCCGCGCGACTGACCGACGCGGTAACGGATTGGTGAACCGCCTATCTTAAAGGGGAGTGGGATGCTGACGCCGTGCGAACCTCCCTTGTAGCCAAGACTGCCCCTTTTTATCTCATTGAGGGTCGCTTCGTGGGCGTAGTGCACGACTTCGCCCTTGTGCAGGATCACCGGTCCGGCCCCTTCCACGGTGAGGTGGATCGCCGGGAGCTTCCCTTCCGTGCGGATCGCGCTCATGTAGTAGTAGGGCCGGACAAGCTCTTCATAGCGAACTTCTTGGTTGGTCAGTCCGCCGGCCTGCTGAACGTTACCGAGTGTGGCGATGTCGCGCCCGTCGAGCTCCTTATCGGCGACGAACGTGTTGTAGAGGCGATAGTAGAGGTCAAGGATCGTTTTGTGGTCGCAGGTTTTGAGCAGCGTGAGTTGTTCAGGTGTCGTCGTCCTAGCCGTAGCGATTGCCTGTTCGACCTGAGTAAGTTGTGCACGGCGCGCGTTTGCGAGGGCTTCACCACACTTACTGTAAAACGTGTCATTGTCGTGCCGTTCCAAAAAGGGGAGCTTTTGTCCGCAGTTCGTGCAGAAGTTGGCCATGTCGCAGTCAATTTCGTTACGCGTGATAAAAAGCTATGCTTGTTGTTTGAAGAATCGCTAGGTTTTCCATGCCAAAAACGCAACTCGCGTTATATATTATGCTGTTCCAGGGACGCTTATATAATAACTAAAGAACGTAAAGCCGCCGCACCAGCCTTTTTTCGGCTGTCAGCTACCTCAGCTTTAATTTTGTTGATGTGGGGCTCAATCCAGTGAGGATCGTTGCCTTTGCGCAGTTCGACGTGCCAGTTGTAGAAGTAATCGCCGCGCTTCCCTAGTTTGACTGAATCGACAGCAGCACACTTGTAGAAAAAGTTGATGCTGCGTCGCAGGACGTGCTCCCATTTCTTTATGTCGTTGGGCATTCCCTTATGTGGTACCCCCATTTCATAAAGGCTCGGAAACTCATGTAAGGGTTCATTGAGAGGAGAGTAGCCATTTCTAAAGTCGATAGTATCTACGTCCTTAATTCCGTTGCATAAACGGCAAAGTGCCTGCGCGTTGTCGAGGATTGTCTTCCCTCCTCGATAAAAGGACTTAATGTGGTCAGCTTGGAGCCTATCAGTTCTCCCGCAACATAAGCAGCGTTTGTCGCGTTCAATAACATACTTTTTTTCATATTCTAAGAATTCGCGATCGTCTTCGTGACGGCGCGTCTCTATCACTACTTCGCCGCTATTGGGACTCTTCTCTCCTGCGTCTTTTTTAGCAGCTTTCTCCAAGATGATATCCTCGCAGACGTTGTACTGTGATTTGAATTGAGCGTAGTTTTGATAAAGGACCTTCCAGTAACGATCCTGCTTGCCATACTCCTCCCGCAGTTCAGGATCCTTGGCGAGCGAATCAAGTTTTCTATCAATTTTATCGTGTGCGATCGCAAGCAAGTCATGATTTTTGCGTTCTTCGAATTCGAAGAACTGCGGCGCTTCATGATCGTGTTGAGCTATGTGTCGCGCGAGGTGGAAGAGACTTGGTATAAGGTCGCCGCTTACGTATTCTTGCGAGTCTTCGAAATAGCGCTTGTACCAGCCATTGAGCCGACCAAGCTCGTCCTCAAGCTGGAGTTGTACGTCTTTAAAGTCACTCAGGTCCTCCCGCGTCAGTCCACCTATAAAGTCTTCGTAGCACTTTTTAGCGTCTTCGAAGACTAATACAAACTGACTTACTTGAGGCGTATCCTCACTTTCAGCAACCGACGAGAACTCAGTCAAATACCAGCCGACTGGCAAGATCGTTAACATTGGGGTTACACCGATACCTCCGCGATACATATCATCTGCAAGACGCCGTACGAGTTCTATCGAAATAAGTTCCAAAACTTTGCGCTTGTAAACCTCCGGTTTGTCTTCGTCTTTTGGACCGGTAAGGAGCTCAGGTGCGCCCCAATCGATCATCTGTTTCCAATCGTCTATGAAGGAGACAATGTAAGCTTCGTCTGTCCCGTCAAATTCGGGACCGCGCAGCGCTCTTCCGATCATTTGGGTGATAAGCACCTGGCTAGTGGTCTGCCGTGTAAGAAAAACTGTTTTTATACTAGGCACGTCGGTGCCTTCAGTCAACATACGTACGTTAATAAGCACATCAAGCTGATTTTTTCGAAAGCGATCTAGGACCAAGGCATTCTCGTCGAGGGTTCGTTTGTTTCTCGCCTCAGCGCTCCCCGGGTCAGCATCGATATGAGAGTAAACAACATCAGCTCGCACCCCTCCTTTGTTGAGGTATTGCCTAAGCTGATCACATTGCCACCAACGATCGGCAAAGATTATCGTCTTGCCGTATTCAGACTTGAGGTTAAGATAAGTGTCAGCGATGTACTCATTTCGACTTCTATTCGCTGCAAGCTGCGTGATGATGTCTTCCGGTAGGTCTCTATAAGTATACTTCCACGCGGCAAGCTCTTGTTCATCAAATTCTGGCGTGAAATGCGTTATTGCTTCACGAAAAATCGGTTTTGATAAGATTCCCGCTGCCATCAGCTCTTCAACGGAAACGTTATAGAGTATTCCTTGTGGGAAGAGGTCTTCAAACCAGCCCCTTTTCTTAATATCTGAGTGTGTTGGCGTTGCGGTCAACCCTAGCAAATACATAGATGGACATCTTTTCCTGAGAGCAATGAGCAGATTCCGGTAACTCGGAGCGGGAGAATGATGTGCCTCGTCAAAGACGACGAATAACTTATCGCCAGCCGCGTTAAGAAAATTAAGAAATTGGTCGTGGTTGTTTCTATATGCTTGCGTGGCGGTTTGGAGAGTTGCAATCAAGAAGTCATCGGCTGCTTGTATGTCGCGAGGTTTGCAATGTCCAGGCGTGCCTGATACCACCCGCACGTTCAGTGTTTCTTTCGGCTGAGGGATAGTTCCAACGTTTTGGCTACAACTATAGAACGCTTGTTCGAGAAGGTGGTGAGTTTGTGCAAGCCACAGAACTTTGTAGCCGGCGCCTAACGGTCGCGTGCTGTTTGAAGTGGATGCGCCCGTGTATCGCCGTTTCTACCTATTTTTTCGATGGTTCGAGCAGTTCCAAAACCGGATGCGGATGGGCAATTACGATATCACTATTAGTGACTGTAAGCATCGTTTTTCCGGAAGGCCACCAG
>JBAXDW010000071.1:0-7540 GCA_037140755.1 Methanobacteriota archaeon | reverse complement strand
CTGAGGCCCAGGACGACAGTACTATCGAAACGATATGCGGTGGCGCTTGAGATTTTCGTAGGTGATGCCGTTCCGTCTGAGAGAATTTCGGCGATCCTCTTCGCGGCGAGGTCTTTTTCGGTGACGACTAGATGCATTAAAGCTGCTCCTGGATGAGACGGTTGGTCAGAGTTGGATCGGCCCGTCCCCGCGTCTTTTTCATGACCTGACCCACGAGAAAGTTGAGTGCGCCTTTCTTGCCGCTTTGATAATCCGAAACAGCCTGTGGGTTCTCATCGATCGCTTGCTTAACAGCCGTCGTGATCTGCTCGGTTGGTACGGTGTGGAGCGCCTGTTCGTCGATGATCTCGCAAGGGGTGCCGCCACGGTCGAGAACGGTTCGTATGACTTCGATTGCTGCCTTTTCGGTAATGTGTCCATCGGTTACGTTGGTAATGACGTCGACTAAGTAGGCGGGACTGAACGCGTCAAGGGTAAGGCTGCGGTAGTTGAGCTCGCCTTGGAGGACGTCCACAACCCAGCTTGCAGCTACCGACGGTTCGACGAGTGCGGCGACCGTTTCGTAGTAATCGGCGAGAGGCTTCGACGCGGTGAGCACTTTCGCAAGGTAGTCTGAAATGCTGTACTGCTCGACAAAACGGCGACGCTTAGCGTCAGGGAGCTCTATTTCTACTTGCTGCGGAAATTGTTTGACAAGCGGCTCAGGGTCTACTTGAGCGAGATCAGGTTCGGGGAAGTACCGATAGTCGTGCTCTTGCTCCTTTGAACGCAGCGAAATCGTGATGCCGCGTGCCTCGTCGAAGTGTCGCGTTTCTTGTGATATGTGGATACCCCTCCGAAGAAGGTTTCGTTGGCGGGTTATTTCAAAGAGGAGCGCTTTTTCAACGCCCTTATAGGACGAGATGTTTTTGACCTCAGCACGTTGCCCGCCTGCGATCGAGACGTTTGCATCAACCCGAAGCGATCCTTCGAGGTTGCCGTCGAAGACGTCGAGATACTCAAGGATGTTACGCAACTTATTGAGAAAGCGCCTCGCCTCCTTGGGGGTCCAAAGGTCAGGCTCGGTGACCACCTCGAGCAGCGCTACGCCTGAGCGGTTATAGTCGATGAGCGAGTATTGGGCCTTTTCAATGGTGCCGCGGTAAGTCAGCCTCCCTGGATCCTCTTCTAAGTGCACCCGCCTGATCCGGATCTTTCGTTCCTGCCCCTCGCTATCTACAATCATGCAGCCATTTATACCGAGCGGAAAGTCATACT
This sequence comes from Methanobacteriota archaeon, assembly GCA_037140755.1. Taxonomy (GTDB): domain Archaea; phylum Halobacteriota; class Bog-38; order Methanoflorentales; family Methanoflorentaceae; genus Methanoflorens. The sequence goes on along the minus strand of JBAXDW010000071.1, from coordinate 6,283 downwards.
GGCTGATTTGAAAGCCTTTCGGCAAGTCGGGATAGTAATAATTTTTTCTATAGAACTGCGTGGGCTGGACCGAGCAATTAAGCGCTTTCGCGACCCGTTCAGCGTAAACAACTGCCATTTCATTGATGACTGGCAAACTCCCAGGAAGGCCAAGGCAAATCGGGCACGTATGTGTGTTTGGCTCTGAGTCTTGATAGCGCGTCGAACATCCGCAAAAAAGCTTCGAGTGCGTTGTCAGTTGGACATGTACTTCAAGTCCTATGATAACGTCGCTTCTTTCCGTGATCATGTGTGAACGTTTTTGAATCGCGGCCCCCTCCGGACGGATGATACGCGCCGCGACCACGGCGTGCCTAGAAGCTGCTCTAATTACCAGGATATTTCGTCGATTTAGACTGGGAGCGCCTCTTACGTTTTCGAGCCACTCGGCAGCTAAATTTCCAGCTACTAGTCAGAACGATGCCTTTTATAATTAACTGCGAGGGTGCTCGCTGTGGATTTCAATCCTGAAGGCCGTTTGGGGGGCTTCTTAAAGCGGCTCAGAATCGACGGTCGTTAGTTCAGAACCAATTGAATAGGTTTATCTGGTAATTAGCAGCTGAATTGTTAGAGGAAAGGGAATCCACATGAGCGTGCATAAATGGGGCATTTTGCTAATTGTGAGTTTACTTGTGCTGACATCAGTTTGCGCCGTTGCAAGCGCACAGAGCTCGCAAGGGGGCGTGGTGAAGATCAACTCACCCACCAATAACGGCAAAGCTGGGCCCACTCAAGGTGTGAGTGGCAAAGCACAACTCTCAAAGGGATATTCGCTTTGGATAGTGCCGTATGATCCTACCGCGGGCAATTATTATCCGCAAGCCCCCCCGCTCACGGTGCGGAGAGATGCGACGTGGTCAACTAGTCTCTCGGTAGGCAGCTTGTTCGGCGTTGGCAAGACGTTCCAGATTCAAGCGGTTGTTGCCAATCCAAGCGCTAGTGGTACCCTAAACGCTGACGCCGCGCAGCAGAGGGGAATAGCGAAACTGCCGCCAGGTGCGCAGGCTGTTGACGCTATCACAGTAACGCGAGTTGCATCAAACGTCTCTGGTTCGGCGTCAGCAACTCCATCACCAACTGCGCTGCCGACGACGTCAGCCGCTGCATCGAGCATGACTGCAGAGACTAATCCGTCAACGACGAACGTCGTTCAAGAAAGCGCCGCAGCCAAGAGTCAGAGCCCGCTTCCCGGATTTGAGGCGCTTTATGGACTTGGAACTCTTGGGGCAACAGTTATGGCGCTATACTGGACGCGCCAGCGCAGAGGTAGTTGAGGGAACTTTCGCCACAACATTGACGTCTTGGAGATTCAGTCGTTAGGATAAGGCATAGATCTCCGCCTAGTGTGGTGTCGCGAACCGAGAATGGTTTGGGCGACCGACATAATAGAACGCCGCACTTTCTGCTGCGATTCTTTGTCCCCTTCTTGCTAGACACCGTGTGCGGGGTGATTAAGTTCGCGCGACTATTTTTTACACCGCAAAGCGAGGTCGCGTGGCGCGTGCACTCGATTATCCGCGAGAAGCGCGCTCGATGAGAGATCTTCGTCATATCTCATTATCGTTTCATCGCCCGCTCGAACGCGAGAAGCGCCACGGATAACAGAATGACCCCGAAACCGAAGAGTATGATGATGTCTGTCGAAATCGCTTGGACACCAACACCGAGCACTACCACACGTCGCAGCGCGCTAACGGCGTAGGTAAGCGGAAGGAACTGCGCGATGACCTGCATAAACTGCGGCATCTGCTGGATCGGGAAGAAGACGCCGCTGAGGAACATCATGGGAAACGTAAGTGTCATCATGATCATCGTAGCAGTCTCCTCGGTACTTGTGAATGATGTGATGAGAATGCCTAAGCCGACGATGCTGAATACGGTCAGGAGCAAGAGCCCCAGGACGAGCGCGATGCTCCCCTGTATGGAAACGCCAAAGAGAAGGATCGAAAGCGCAAGGATAATGACGCCCTGAAGCATGCCGCGCGTTGTCTGCGCGATGACCTTCCCACCCAGAATAGATATCCGACGCACCGGCGCTGCAAGCATGCCATCGAGTGTGCCCACCTCCCGCTCGTACGAGATAGCGTGCGGCAGGCCGGTCATAAGTGACATCATGACAACCATCGCCATAATACCAGGTGCGACAAATGAGAAGTAATTGGTTTGTCCTGGGACGGTGCCCGTTGTCTGGACTATGTACGGTGCTACTTGGGCTAGCGAGACGTTCAGCGGCGTTTTATATGTCTGGTTCAGTCCGTACGTGGCTGTCTGTGTGCCCATTTGCCCAATAGTTTGCGTGAGCACTGTTTGCACGAGAGAAGACGTCTGAGGGCTCGATTGATCAACGACGATAGTGACATCTGCTTGCTTGCCGGTTTTTAGGTTTGACGTGAAATTGCTTCCGATGATGATGCCTGCGCTCTGGTGGCCGTTTTGAATGTTCGATTTCACGTCGTCGGCGCTGCCGACCGTCGAGAGATCCATCATGCCGGTCTTGTTGTTCAGAGCTTCGAGCTGTGCGACGAATTTCGTGCCAAGAGACGCATTACCTTGCGCCGCGTCAAGGTTCGCGAGCGCAACGGGCACGTGAGACATGCCGCTGTTCGAGGGAAAGATGTAGCCGACCATTCCCATCATAAAGAGAGGCATGAGGATGAGCATAGCAAGGCCCATGCGGTTCCTGCTTATGTCTAACAAGTCTTTCCACGCGATCCATAGCGCGTGACGAATAGCACTCCCAGCTCCCATTTTACAGCGCCTACCGTATCCTCGATTGTACTCTCGGTCCGTGCCCATGCGGTTCCTTTGTGGTTACCTTATCTGAGACCTGTTCCCTCACCTCGTGGCCCGTCAGATAAAGGAACACGTCTTCTAGTGTCGGCTCAACGTTATGAATAGAGCGAATCTGCCCTGCGCCTGAGCGCACCGCGTCAATGATGTTTCCACACGCATCATCGCCCGACGCGTGAACCTTGATGTGCGTCTCGTCTTCTACCGTGACCGTTTGGGTGCAGGGCAACGATTGAATGTGCGAGACAAGCGTTGGTGTAATGTTTGGAACGTCAAGCTCAACGACGCTCGTGTCAGCGCCAATGATCACTTTTTTCAGGTTTGACGGTGTGTCGAGCGCGACTATCTTTCCATGATCTACGATGCTAATCCGGTCGCAGAGCATGTCGGCCTCGATCATTGCGTGCGTCGTTAAAATGATCGTTGTTCCGGACTCATCGTTGATGCCGCGCACAAAGTCGCGGATCTCGCTCGTGGATTGTGGATCAAGACCGAGCGTTGGTTCATCCAAGAACAGGATTTCCGGCTCGTTGAGAAGCGCGCGAATTACGTTGATGCGCTGCTTCATGCCAGTTGAAAACGTGCCGAACTGATGGTCTGCCCACTTTTCCATTTGAACGAGCTGAAGCAGCTTATCGATGCGTTCACGTAGGGCGTCTCGTGGGATGCTGAAGAGTTCGCCGAATAAGCGCAGGTTTTCACGCGCAGTGAGTCGATCGTACATGATCATTTTCTCAGACACGAGTCCGATATGTTCACGCACCTTGTCCCCGTCTTTAACAACGTCAAAGCCTGCAACGGTCGCCGATCCCTCTGTTGGGTTGCTCAGCGTGCAGAGAATCCGAATCGTCGTCGTTTTGCCGGCGCCGTTTGGCCCCAGAAATCCGAATATCTCACCTTCCTTTACTTCAAAGGAGAGATGATCGACGGCGACGAAGTCGCCGAATTTCTTAACGAGGTTTGTGGCTTTGATTGCTACGTCGTTCATATCAAGTCACGCCAGTTAAAAGATATATCTAAAGATATAGTAAAAACATTTCAATATTTAAAGTTCCCTAATAGAGCTATAGAAACGCACCCACACCATGTGAACCCCTGTTAGTGTCAGCAAAATCCTGCGGCGGGATTCTGGAATCGTCCACCCCTTTCTAGATCATTCGTCGTTCAGTGGCTTACGCGAGGTCTCTGCTCGTCCTTCCCGCGCAAGCACTTCTTCAAGTTTCCCGCCAAAGATGTCTTGGACGACCTGTGAGAGCACGTCGGCTTTTACCAGAAGGAGCCCCCACGCGCCCATTCGCGCGCCACCCATAACGAGAAAGCGATCTCCCGTTTCGATGCTAAATTTCTTCCGCAGTTCGACGGGAATCACGACTTGGCCCTTCTCGCCGATGACGGTGTCGCCGTAATACTTCATTCTTTCAAACACTTGACTTGCCACAATCTCGTCTCCCAACGCGTGTAATCTTACGAATCCTACTTATCCTACTAATCTTGCTTGATATATATAAACTTGATATATATAATTATGATGGGTCGCGGGAAGATTGCTCAGCCATAGCGCGGGGGTGCCCGCTGGCTAATAAAGATGTGCACAACTTAGCGACCATCGCGCGGAGTTCGAAGAATATGCGCGCTATGCGGACTAACGTGGCACCTGCCCTCTGCAAAAGGCACGTTTCGCAGAAACGCTATATACTGTCACTTGGTTATGATGATGTCTGCCATCAACTTACGAAGTCACGTAAAGTGACCCAACTTGCGGATATGTTGGCAACAAGACAACTCAATAAAAATGGAATTTAAGCAGCAGATAGCCTCGCGGCTAAAACGCGTAGTTGCGATGGCTTTAGGTTTTTTTGCGTTAGTCGCAACGTTGAGGAACTGGCATCTCGTGCTGCTAACGCGTATTTCTCCCTTCGCAAAGCGAGAGAAGGAGGTGTTGGCAGAGGCTCGAGACGGTCTTAGGTGGATTCTCCGCCCGAAAAAAGGCGAGTTATCGATACTTAATGAGGTGCTCTACCACAAGATATACACCGAACAGTTCCCGATAAACGGAGTTGTCGTAGATATCGGGGCACACATAGGCATATTCACCATTTATGCCGCTTCACGAAGCGAGAAGGTTCTTTGCTATGAGCCAGATCCCCGCAATTCTGAAGTTTTAAAGAGAAATGTTGAACTGAATTCGCTTAAGAACGTCAAAATCTTTCAGCAGGCGGTAGGAGATCGAAAGGGAACCCGAAAACTCTCAGTCTGTGCGACGAAAAGCTACGGCCACACGCTCTATGAGTCCGACGCTTTGGATATTGCAGGGGCCATTGACGTTGAATCAACAACGTTGCAGGACATCTTAATCTCGAACGGGTTAAAGCGAATCGATTTTCTCAAAGTGCATTGCGAAGGTGCGGAGCGCGAGATTTTTTCTCATGTGCCAGCAGAGGTTTTGGAAAAAGTGAGTAACGTGGTGATAAGATACTCTGGTTCCAACTGCGAGGAACTGGTCGAACTACTCCGCAAACACGGTTTTCGGGCAATGTGCGGTGACAGACGGACCATATATGCCAAAAAATGGACGTTCGAGCGAAAACAGGATCCACACGTCAACAAAGCCAGGCTTATGCTTCCCCCATTCGCAGGCGTGCTGTTTCTCAATAGCTTTCGACCAAACCTTATGGCGGAAGAGAGGGTCCTTTCTTCGTTTGAGGGCTCACTACCTCACCTAGCCATAAGTGTGCTGACAGTGTTGAGCGAAGCCTTTGGACACGTTTGTGGTGCAATAAACGCCTAAGCCCGATGATTTGCCAACACGCTGGATTTCGAGCTATTTTGTCTACCGTCGGAATCTGAGATCAACGTTACAAAGCTGCGGCATTGAACTAGAGGTTCTCAGACGTGCACTCAACAAGTAGTTTTTCCGCGATCGACTCGTGGGGTATTCAAATCGGTAGGAAATCTCACTCAAAGCGCTTGTGACATTAGAATGACCCATCTCTGAGCGATTGATGGTGACAGACGGCGTTTTGAATTATCTCGCTCGACTTCGTTAGCGCGGTGTTGCTCTGTTTAAGTCAGGCAGGGGTCTAAGATCGCAGATACGCTCCGAGGGCATAGTTTCAAAAAATACGCATATAAGTGATGATGCACGTAAAGAGGTAAGGATGAGGCAAGACGTAGATTCTATTGAACTTCGGGGACTCTCACGCGAAGAGGTCAAGAGTCGACTGGACAAAGAAGGTTATAACGAACTGCCATCTGAAAAACCGCGCAGCATCCTCGCTATCGTGCTCGGCGTCGTTCGCGAGCCGATGTTTCTGCTCCTTCTGGGCGGAGGCGCCATCTATCTTCTTGTCGGTGACCGCCAAGAGGCGCTTATTTTGTTAAGCTTCGTCTTCGTCATCATGGGTATAACGTTCTACCAAGAGCGGCGGACAGAGCGCACATTGGAAGCGCTTCG
>JBAXDW010000070.1:0-7572 GCA_037140755.1 Methanobacteriota archaeon | reverse complement strand
TTTCAGCTGAACGACCTTGAAAGCCCCGAGATCACAACACACCGAGCTTCTCTCGCAATGTTAGGCGCGTACCTTCAATCAGAAACTAACTCCAGCGTTTTTGTAATCGGTATCCAACCGGCAGACTGTGATTTTGGGAGCGGCTTGAGTCCCTCGGTGCGCAGAGCTAGCGTTGCAGTTGCGGACACGATTGGGACAGTTTTAAATCGTTTCCGCGTAAAGAAGGGGTGAGGTTCCCATTGATGGTCGCGCCTGAGTTCAGACAACTGCCTTGGATAGTGCCATATAAAGACATCCTTGCGATCGCAGGAACGGACTGTGTTGAGTTAATCGAAACAACCAACTGTTATGGTGGCGCTGCTTGGGCCCGATATCATTATTCTCAAACGAGTCCTCTGATCATATCGAGCCGCTCTTTGGGAAGCACGACTCGCTACCTCATCAAAGTAGGAACGTCGCATCTTAATCTTAGAGCGTCTGTCTCTGCCGGCGGCATCGAGTCCGTTGAACTGTCAAAAGACACCGTGAAGGTGACGTACGCTGGGCTGGGGGGCGGTGGCGTAGGTGCCACTATGTGCAGAGCGTTGGCTCGCGACGTCCTCGATTATGATCTCACTCCCGCGGGAGGGAGTAAAATGAGTAGCGGGACGCTTACATTGCCAAAACGGTCTCGTATCATCATTGGAGTCGATGACACAGACACCAAGGAAGAAGGTGCGACATGGGCGCTCGTTAACAACATAGCCACAATGGTCGACAGCAAAGCGTTCCGCTACGTCTCCCACGCTATTGTGCAGCTCTATCCTGTAAAAGCGAAGACGAAAAACTGCGTGGCCACCGTCGTCGAGTTTGCGAGTTTGAACGACAACAAGCCAATCAAAAAATTTAAAAAGCTTTTGGAGGATCTGTCGCTTTCAGATATGACTGGAATGGCTGTCTTGAAATCATTTGACGCTGAACGCCTTTTAAGCTACGGCGACGCAGCCCGATCGGGTGAGGTTTTGCATTCTGCGGCTATCGAGGCAGCTGACGCAGCCGGAGTCGTGGTTTGCTTGGAAGGGCGAGGCATTATTGGTGCGATCGCCGCTATCCCCTTCTTCTCACAATCTGACACGTCTGTTAAACTCGACAAGATCCTGCAGGCAGAAAGCTTGTAACACACACAATGCTGCGTTGAAGCTAGCCTGTTGCATTTAAGCAGTCGCCTCCGGTCGCGTGACAGGTAGTTTCTAGCAACAAACAATCAACGTAAAAAAAACGGGCCTGGACGATCTGCGTGATTAGCCGCCGGAAACCACTTTCAACACACGCGCGGTCCCTGGTCGTACGTATTCGTCAAACGGCACTGACTCATTCTCTACAAAAATAAGGACCTCTTCAGGATTCAACTTGAGCTCGCTCAGTAGTTGTTCATAGTTAGAGTCAGCGGGCAAATTTACCACGCGTTTCTGTCCTTTCAGCTCTACGGTTACACTGAGGTGCTCTTTTGGCATCCAACAAATTTTATAGAAGTTTTGCTATAAGAAATACGCACATAGATATGCTGTGCCGGGGTGGCAGAGCGGACTAATCGGTAACGAGTCCCAACGCGGCAGGCTCGAGACCTGTTGATGCCTTGCATAGAGAAGCCTGTGGAGCTTGTATAAAGGAAGCATCGCTTGGGTTCAAATCCCAACCCCGGCGTACGATATTATCCTAGCAGCAAGTTGACGACAGCTATCAGCTAAGTTCGAGCAGATTCTGAAGATACGCCATAAGCTGCGAGTTTTTGAGGTAGACCTCAACTAGGCGTTGTTTAACGTTTCCAACGTCGGTTTCATCGTCGCCGGTGTATACGTACGTCGACATTTCTGTCAGAATTTCGCCAACGTCTTCATCTGGCAGCAGTAAAAACAAATCGTTGCGAAAGTGATTGTACTTTTTAGTGTACTGATTCGCGTCGATATAGCGGTCGGTCAGGGATCGGTCTAAGGTACCTTCTAACAAAGCAGATAGCTCAGTAACTCCGCTTAGCGTCTTTTCAAGCTCTGCTTTTGTTTTTGGATCTATCGGCGTCAAGTCTCTCCACTTGCCTTACTGAAGAGAAGACCGCATCATTGTACGGAGACTGCGCGTCTGCTTAGTAGTTGTGTTCGACCGAGCTTTTCCCTTGCACCTTGCCCAAGATTTCGAACGTGGTATCTTTCACCTTGTCCAGAGACTCGTCAGTACTTCGCACGCTAATAATTACCGTTCCCATACTCATTGAAACCTCGTTTATTTTCTTAAACTGCATAGGTTTCTCTGCTGCTATGTCAATTTCGTCCATGTTATCTAGCATTACACTGTAACTCTTCAAACTTCTAATTTTCGTTTGAATGCTTTAATACCGATCGTTAATAACCGACTTATCACAATAGCGTCACCATTATAGGCGTTCGACGCGTGCATGAGTTCGATGATCAAGGTCGGGATCGCGGGTGTCCCTCTGGCACTCAAAGGGAAGAGTACCGGAGAGGGCATTGAATACTTGTCTAATATAGGTCTCGACGCGCTCGAAGTACAGTTTGTCAGACGCGTTTCAATGAAAGAAGAGACTGCGTTTGAGGTTGGCAACGTAGCGAGCAAGGCCAAGATCGATCTCTCAGTTCACGCGCCGTATATGATAAACCTCGCTTCAGAAGATCCGACGATCATCGCAGAAAGCATCAATCGGATAAGACTCTCCGTTGACAGAGGGCACGCGCTCAGAGCGCATATCGTCGTGTTTCATTCGGCCTACTATACGAAGAAGTATACTAAGGAAGAGACGTTCGAGCTAGTGAAAGACGCTTGCGCGGGCCTACTGGATTACATGCGCGACCAGCGTATCACGCAAACGCTTCTCGGTGTCGAATTGCTGGGTCGTCAAAGTCAGTTTGGAACCGTGGAAGAGTTGCAGAGACTACAACAAGAACTGCCAGACATACGCCCCGTTATCGATTTCGCGCATTTGCACGCCCGCTGTGATGGATGCTTTCACACTGTCGAGGACTACGCGCGCGTGCTAGAGGCGCTCATCAGTAACCGAAACCACGTACACATTCATTTCTCCGGAATTGAGTTTTCGAAAGGCAACGAGCGTCGGCATTTGCCCGTTGATCCCAACCAGTTTAAGCTGCTTGCTGACGCGCTCAAGCAAAAAGCTTGCGATGCAACGATCATATGTGAATCACCACTCCTAGAACAAGACGCCGCAATGATGAAACTTTTTTTCAAATAAAGAGCGTTATGGCAATTGTTTAGTTCAAACTGACCAAATTTAGTTAGAAAGTTTTATCTATCATAATGCTTTTGTGTTTATTAGATCCTCAAGGGAGGCACAGTATGACAGACGACAACATAATCTACGTAGGCAACAAACCTGTGATGAATTACGTGCTAGCCGTGGTAACACAGTTTAACAACGGAGCCGACGAGGTCTTGATTAAAGCTCGAGGGAGAGCAATTTCACGTGCAGTTGACGTGGCAGAAATTTCGCGAAAGCGGTTCCTTACAGAAGTAGACGTAAAGGGCATAGCGATCTCTACTGAGAGTCTTCCTACCGAGACTGGCGAAACAAACGTCTCGGCAATCGAAATAACCGTAGCAAAGTAGCTAGCGTCTTTAGTTACTTTTCTTTTTTGAAAAGCGAAGTTAAAAAAGGCACTCAGCACGCATGCTGAGCGCTATTTAATCACTACTCCAGCTTTCGCTATTGCACTGCAAAGGGAACTGATTACGGCCTGCGCTGCAAGCAGTCTGAGCGTCCGCTCAACTCTGTAAGATCTCGCAAAAGCCCTTTTCTCCCTCCAAGCTTCGCGATCGATTTCGAAGCCATAAAGTTTCCGTAAAGACCTGACTCACGAAGGTCTTTGCCCTTCAACTGTCCGTACAAAAACCCAGCTGCATACGCGTCTCCTGCCCCTACAGTGTCAGCTATGTCCGATTTGTAAGGGGGTAAATCAAGGCTTTTGCCTCTCGTTACGACATAAGATCCTTTATCTCCTAGTGTAACGGCCACTATCTGCACCCCTGCATCAAGCAGAGATGCTACGTCTTCAACGTCAGGCGAGCCGGTTAAGGCGAAGGCCTCTTCTTTGTTGAGAAAAAGCACGAAGGACCGCTCAATTAGCGGTTTTAGTTCGTTTAATCCAAGCTTCGTATATATGTTGCCGGGGCTGAAAGAGATTTTCGCTCGTGATCCGCGAAGTTGTTGAACACATGAGATCTGCATTCTAAGTTGATCGATACCCATAAACGAAGTGAGGTGTAGTATTTTGGCTTGCTTGGCATAATCGTGATTCACTGTGACGAACATGTCGTTGACGCTCGGGAGAATATAGATAGCTCTCTCTCCGTTCGAGTCTATGAATATCAACGCCGCACCGGTATCTCCATTTGCTTTTGTGATACCGTGCAGACCGACGCCTTCTCTCTTTAAATCATCTAGCAAAAGCGAGCCCTCTCTATCGCTGCCTACCGTGCCTATAAACCCTGTTCTGACGCCTAAGCGAGCAAGCCCTACAATCGTATTCGCTGCAGAGCCCCCCGGCTGCCTTGTGACTGAAACGACGCCAGTCTCTCGTCCCGGCTGTGCTAGATCATCCACCTGAAATATCTTATCACAGTTAAGCGCCCCGAAGCCGATTATCTCTGCACTGTGCCCCATTTAGCCTCCTACTTGTATGATCGATGCCCCTTTAGGGACTTAACCATATTGCTAAGGCGGATATTGTCTTTTTTACATCGTTTCGTAGGTCGAGGAGAGCGTAACTTCCTGCCTCTGCACGAAACATCATCCTGTTTATCCTGAGCAACGCTCCAGGCTTCTTGAGTTGTGGCCGTTTTATACAGTCGAGAGCGCTCAAAGCGTAGGTGTCTGCGTGATTCGAGAATATAGTGCGCCTAGTCCTACCTAACACATTGTGTCGGATCGGGAGAAACTTAAAATACGTATTACGTCCTTTTTAGGAACAATGTATGTCAGAAATGTTGAAATAACTGGCATCAAAACCGAATCTAGGGACATCAAGACCTTCTTTTTAGATTGCTCGTTTTATTTCGTACCAGGCCAATATGTCATGGTCTGGATTCACGGCGTTGACGAGATACCAATGAGTTTGTCGTACGCAAATGGCATCACAGTCAGAAAAGTCGGTGATGCCACGGAGGCATTATTTGCGTTGAGCGTAGGTGACACACTCGGAATGAGAGGTCCATTCGGCAACGGATTCGATGTAGCAAAGCTGCCTGCGCTGCTTGTTGCAGGAGGCGTTGGAGCCGCTCCATTGGCGCCTCTCGCTGAGACACTGAAAGACAAGGTCACAACCATTCTCGGTGCGAGGACAGAGGATGAATTGTTATTTCGCAAGCGGTTTGAGAGCGCAGGGCCGCTCTTGATAGCAACGGACGACGGCTCTGCTGGATACAAGGGGTCGACCATTGATTTGCTCGATTGCACGAAAGGTCATAGTGAAATAGTGTCGTGTGGTCCTGAAAAGATGATGCGAAAAGTGCTAGATCATGCAGTTGCAGCGGGCCTGCAAAGTCAGTTTAGCTTGCAGCGTTACATAAAGTGTGGCGTTGGGTTGTGTGGTTCGTGTTGTATCGATCCTTCAGGTTTGCGCGTGTGTATTGACGGTCCCGTTTTTGCGGGACAGCAACTGGACGAAAGCGATTTTGGGAAATACATGCGCGACGCGACGGGCAGAAAGGTGGAGTTATGATCGGCCGCTTCAAGGTCCAAGAGGAGGTTTTTTTCGGGACTTTTGACGGTAAGTATGTACATCGAGACGGCACTACATATGACGTAGCGGATATAACAGTGCTTGCGCCTACCTGTCCTAGCAAGATTGTTTGTGTAGGCTTGAATTACATTGATCACGCACACGAACTCGACGTACAAGTCCCAGAAAAGCCTGTCATTTTTCTCAAACCATCTACGAGTGTGATTGGCCCTGGCGAAAGCATTGTGTTTCCGGCTTCTAGCGCTCGCGTCGATTATGAAGGGGAGCTCGGGGTGGTTATAAGTCAGAGATGTAAAAACGTTGAGAATCCCGCACAGGTTGTGCTAGGTTATACATGCTTCAATGACGTGACCGCGCGGGACCTTCAGAAGGAGGACGGTCAGTGGACTCGCGCAAAGAGCTTTGACACTTTTGCGCCTATCGGCCCGTTTATTTCGACTGATCTCGATCCTCTGAATGCCGAGATCATGACGCGAGTCAACGGCCGACTGCGGCAGAGTTCAAACACAAGAGAGCTCATCTTTGACGTTGATTTTCTGGTAAGGTTTGTATCACGAATCATGACGCTTGAAGCTGGGGATGTAATAGCGACTGGCACTCCTCGGGGTGTCGGGCAGCTGAGATCTGGAGATATCGTTGAGGTGGAGATCCTGGGCGTCGGAACGCTTCTAAATAACGTTATCAACGAGCCTAATGGGGCGCTTTTGCCAACGAATCATCTAAAGCCACGTTTGTGAGGGAGTATGGCTATACCGAAGAACTATGATCATCAGTACATCGAGTCAAAATGGCTTACCGCATGGAACGTGGATATGTATCGGTTTCGCGGAGAGGGCATTAAAGAGCGCTTTATTATCGACACGCCACCGCCATATCCGACGGGCAACTTTCATCTTGGAAACGCCCTCAATTGGTGCTATATTGACTATATAGCGCGCTACAAACGTATGAAGGGCTTCGACGTTAAGTTTCCTCAGGGATGGGACTGTCATGGGCTTCCGACTGAGGTGAAGGTCGAGACAACCTATAACGTAACGAAAAACCAGATCCCACGTACAGAATTCAGAGGACTTTGCGAAAACTTGACTCGAGAAAATATCGCGTTGATGAAAAGAACGATGCAACTTCTCGCTTTTTCTATAGATTGGTCGCAGGAGTTCATGACCATGGACAAGGCGTACTACGTTAAGACGCAGAAATCTTTCGTGCAAATGTACCACGACGACATTATTTACAAGAGCGAGCACCCCGTGAACTGGTGCCCCCGCTGTGAAACAGCGATTGCATTTGCCGAAGTAGACTACGACTCAAGGTCGACGATCCTTTATCATCTCATTTTTCAAGGGAGCGACGTAGAATCAGTCGAGATAGCTACAACGCGTCCTGAGCTCTTAGGTGCTTGCGTCGCTGTTGCGGTGAACCCAAATGATGAACGCTATGTCCGCTTGATCGGCAGGACAGTACGAACACCCCTTTACGATGAGTCGGTTGGCGTTATTGGTGACGAAGCGGTCGATCCTACATTTGGCACTGGGGCAGTGATGATTTGCACGTTTGGCGACAAGCAAGACGTGCGATGGTGGAAAAAGCACAATCTACCGCTCAAAAAAGTAATTGGCAAAGATGGTCGCGTAATAGACAAGAGGTATGACGGCGTAACCATCGGCGAGGCAAAAGAGCGCATCATCTACGATCTGTTAGACAATAAGCTCGTGCAAAAACAGGAACGCATAGAACAGAACGTAGGGTTTCACGATAGATGCAAAACCCCGATTGAAATCCTTTCTGAGAGCCAATGGTTCGTGAAGATTAACAAGGGCGCTAT
>JBAXDW010000069.1:0-7870 GCA_037140755.1 Methanobacteriota archaeon | reverse complement strand
CGGAGTGGGTAGTTTTTACCCCCGGTGTTATTCCCGCGCTTCATGCAGCGGTCAGAGCTCTTGCCCGTCCGGGCGACGGAATCATCCTTCAGCCACCGGTCTACTATCCCTTTTTCTCGGCAGTGACATCCAGCGGATGTCAGATCGTGAACAACGAACTAAAATTGATAGACGGCTGCTATGAGATGGATTATGCAGACCTGGAAGGCAGTTTCCAGCCCAGAGCTGGTATGGGTTCCTCCCCTAGCCGAACGAAGGCTATCGTCTTGAGCAACCCACACAACCCAATAGGGCGTTTGTGGAACAAGGAGGAACTAAGCCGGTTGGGGGAGATTGTCATCAGCCACGGAGCTAAAGTTATCGCCGATGAGATCCATTGCGAACTACTCTTCAATGGATACAGACACACTCCTTTTGCCTCAATTTCACCGGAGTTTGAACAGAACTGCTTGGTATGCATGGCACCTAGCAAGACCTTTAATCTAGCCGGACTTAAGGCTTCTTCCATCATTATCCCCAACGAGAGACTCAGGGATGATTTCCTAAACGCTAGAACTGGTATCCAGCCAGGGCCGAACCTTTTTGGCTTAACGGCGCTTGAAGCCGCTTACCGTTTCGGGGACGAGTGGCTGGAACAGCTTCTTCCTTATCTGCAGGGCAACCTTGACTTTGCGACCGAATACTTTGATAAGAATATACCGAAAATCAAAGTCATCAAGCCGCACGGGACCTATCTTGTCTGGCTTGACTGCCGGGAGCTGGGAATGGAAAACATAGCATTGAGGAGCTTTATGCGGGGAAAAGCCAGAGTAGGTTTTGATGATGGCTTTGTCTTCGGCGCTGGTGGAGCAGGATTCCAGAGAATGAACATCGCTTGCCCTCGGGCTATTCTGGAGGAAGCATTGAGCAGAATCGAAGCAGCTGTGGGCAGCCTGTAAGCTCCTGCTCGAGCATCTGGATTTGATTTCTCGTGCGTGCAGTTTCGTGGTTCAGTTCTTCTCATTCACAACGAGACTGTCTGCTCTCGCGCTCGCTCGATTGCCGCCTTTGCCTCGAGTCTGTAAGAATGGAGGCTCGAGAGGTTCCCAAAACGTTCTGAGAAGTATAGACGCATCACTTCGCAGACCTCTGGACGCATCGGAGTTGTGGCAGCATGGTCAAGCTAGACCATAATGTCACATATCTCGATTGTTATCACTCGTGTAGAATTACTCACTTCGCTGCAGGAAGAAGCACCTTTGCGATGATACGTCCGCAGAAAGAGCCGACACCCGGAATCGAACCGGGATAAGCCGCTCTGCAGGCGGCTGCGTAGCCATTCCGCCATGTCGGCAAAGGTCGATACTTGTCGACACTAGAGTGTAGTATTACAACTGTCTTAACAACTGAGATCAGGATAAAATATGCCCGTATTTTGCGATGTTGTTTCGCGTTGCAAGTTCGGCATCGCCGTGGTTATGTGGAACGATGGCGGAATCCAGTCGTGGACTTAGGAGACCGCCTGAGGGCTGTTCGAGCCTACTGGCTAACTAAGGTGCTGGTAAGAAGTTCACCCTTATTCACCCTAAACGAACGCCTCTTGAACCACCGCTTTCACGCCGTCAAGAAGCTCAATCGCTTGTTCGATGACCTGAACACGATGAACGTCAACTGGGCCCTTTCTATACAAGGTGATGCCGCAATCGCCGTAGAAAAATCGAGCTACTCCGAGCTTTTCAGCACATTTGCCCTTATCGTAAAGAGTCCTGCACAGTACCTCCATTGAAAAAGGCCTGTCGAATGAGCCTTCGACAAGAATGCCGCCTACTTTGCACGGCCCCACTGAGTGCGCATTGTATTTCTTTTCAGACAAAGCAGTTGATCAGGGCACTGACTGCGAATGTTACTCGCTACCACATGCCCGCAAATTTATTTATCTGGGTTGGAAATGTCACAGCCTTCTTTGTGTCCCTGAACCAAGTAAGGGAAAGCCATGTAAGTCGTACGATCAAAAAAAAGCGATTAGGGGGTTGGCGAAACGAAAGATAAGCATTCCCATGAAGGACATGAAGGACACGGAATAAATATGCTTGGCATTGCTCTAGTGAAGTACTCCACCTACAAGAAGACGTGAAGCTTTGTGGAGGTTCAAATAACGCTGCTTAGCCGCCTAACAGGCAGATCATATTCTGAGAAGTTAGAGCTGAAACAAAATATTTAATTTAACCAGAAGCAAGGGAGAAATCATGGAAGAAAAAATGAAAAAGTTTATCCCACTTTTTGTCCTGATTGGACTGGCAGTAGTAGCTGTCGCAATCTACATAACAGTTTACCACGTTGGGATGCCGACTCGGGACGTCAATCTGTCGGGGGCGCCAGCGAACTTTTGGCTTGGTCTATGGCAAGGTCTTATTATCTGCCTATCATTCATAGCCAGTTGGTTTGACAACAATATTGTACTATACCAGGTTCATAATGACGGATTTTGGTATAACCTAGGATACATTATTGCCCTTTTTGTCTCTGTTGGGGGTAGCGGAGGAGCTTTTAGAGCAAAAGGAAAAGCCAAAAAATAGCTTTATCTAGCAGCAAACATCAATCTTTCAATCGTTTCAGACAGCACAAACTTAGTTGTTTACAGGACCAAAAAATATCTAAAAGGGGGGTAGAACAGGGTCAAAAGGTGCTGCAGAATAGTAGCAACTACAAGCTGCAACAAATGGGAGTGGCTAAATTGTAGACGGCTGCTTCTGCTTTTTATAGTATCTCTGGGTCAAAATTGGAGCGGCTTGCCTGCAACAAGTAACTGTGACTACTCATTGTTAGAGTGTGGGAGAAGCAAATTTGTTGTTGCGCATCGTCTGCCTCATATGGCTTCGCCTCACACGCCCCGAGAAGTGTTCAAGTGGGACTAGCAGCGCTTACTGCTTCAGTGTCTTAGCAGACTTTCGTTTTTCTGAACTTAGCGCCACATCCATGCTTCCAGATCGCAACCATTGGATGTCTAACGTCACATAGGCAAACCCGAGCTGAGCGAACGTCTCGGCTATCGCGGTGGCGTGCGTTACAACCTGTTCAGCATCTTCCTTGTTGACTTCTATGCGAGCAAAGTCGTTGTGGTCTCTGACTTTTGCTCTGGCTATTCCAGCCGCCTTTAACGCACGTTCAGCGGCTCTCAGCCTTTCAATTCTTTCCTCAGTTATTGTAGTACCGTACGGAAATGAAGTGAGGAGACATGCGATAGACGGTGCGTCTGCATTTGATAAACCGAGTCTGCGCGCGAAGCTTCGCACCTCGGACTTTGTGAGACCGAGCAAAGGTGAGACAACCCGCAGCTCCTGCAACGCTTTCAGACCGGGCCTATATCCGTCAAGATCGGACGCATTCGACCCGTCCATCACCGCATTCAGGTGAAGTTCATCAGCAAGGTCACGTAGCGCGCTGAAGACCAACTTCTTGCAGTAGTAACATCGGTCAGGACTATTCTGGTTTACTTCTGGTATGGTCAAAGGATTCAGAGTTATCGAGAGGTGACGAATGCCTATGGCCTTGGCTATCAAGGCGGCGTGCTCGACTTCGCCTTCGGGCAGTGCACCGTTGTCAACCGTTACCGCAATTACTGCGTCTCCCAAAGCCAGTTTAGCAAGCGCGGCCACTACTGAGCTGTCAACTCCACCTGAAAAAGCTATCAATGCACTTTCACATTGCCGTATGCTAGCTACAACTCGGTCAAGTTCATGATTAAGCAGATAGCGGTGGACTTCTGTCTTTTTGGTGAGCCTGACAGACATTGTTACTTCCATTTATTCGAAAAATGACTGTGACACAATGGCACAGATCACAACAAATTTTGTTAAGAACTTAGCATATATAGTTTAATGCACGAAGACTTTAATGGTCTCAGCGGAAGCGACATCCCGAGAGGGACTCAAGATAATAGCCTTGGCGATGGTGGCAGTGAAAGTTGAGGAGTCTATAGGACTTCTCGATATGCCAGCGATTCCGAACTCCTGCCCGCCGAACGGCAGGGGTCGACGCCACAAACATCGGGCGCCATTTTAGCGATCTGCGAGGCTGCTTCAAAGGTACAAATGAAAGAAAAAGTAACTGATAGAAGCGCGAAGATCAAAGCCTTTCTTATTGCCGAGGGCGGCGTAGACATTGATGAACGGGTCCTTGGGCGCATCACAACTCCTGCTTCGGGACCGGGTGCGGGACTAACGTCGTTCTTTTTGCGATTTGATGGCCATCGGGTGCGCCTGGGGATTAAGCACGGATCGCAGCTCAAAGCATCGCTTGAAGGAGACGAAGTCGTTATCCGCGACGGAGAAAAAGAAATCGTTCGCGGATCTCTTGAAGATGCCATCGCCCATTGCCCCGGACAAGCGTACATCACTGTAAGTGAGGTATGCATATTCGACTGTCAGTACTGCCCGGTGCCGCTTCTGGAAGGTTCAGTAAAGAGCCAGAGCGATGTTGAAACAACGATTTCACGAATCCTTGCTGATCCAAAGCTCGCAAGCAAGCTAAAGGCTATCGCGTTGACCTCCGGCGTCGAAACGTCAGCGCAACGCGAAGCCGAGCGGATCGCAGCGCTTATTCACGCGCTAAGACAGAAATATGATCTGCCGATCGGCGTATCCATTTATCCAACGCCAAATTCGACTAAGTTGTTAAAAGAGGCTGGAGCTGACGAAATCAAGTACAACGTCGAAACAATGGATCGTCAGATCTTTAAGCAGATGTGCCCGGGACTTTCACTCGACTTCATTTTGAAGGCGCTTAAAGACGCAGTAGAGATTTTCGGCCGAAACAAAGTGTTTTCCAATATCCTTGTTGGCCTGGGAGAGGATGATCTCTCAATTGTCAACGGCATGTGCGAACTGATCAAAATAGGTGTGATACCTATATTAAGAGCCGTAGTTGAGCATCCCTTGCGCGCAGAGACGAGCATGCGACGACCTGATGCAGAGCGGCTGTTGCGACTGGCGCAAAAGGAGCGCGAACTCCTCGATAAGTATGGTCTGCGAGCTGACATAGCGAAGACGATGTGCGCCCCGTGCACAGGCTGTGATCTGATGCCTCACCGGGACGTTTAGCCCCGGGCGGTGTGTGTATTTTTTGCGTCATTTCACAGCAACAGATCATTCATGACGAGAGGCTGAAAAGATTCGACTTTTCCGCTGAGGTTTTTTTCTTCATTTGCGACTGTAGTTGCTATACACTAGGACCAGAGAATCGATCTGCTAAGGTCTTACGCAGGACCAAGTTCGCGCGGCAATTGCAGTCTACCGAGGGGGTGCCTCTGGATGACGCAGAAATATGGCGCTGGAAGTTGCCACTCTCTAAGGCAAGCCGCAGGCTGAGATGACCCCTTAGTACGAAAGATAGCGTCCGTACCACGGTGCTACTCTTAAACTAATAATCACAATGAGTCAAAAAAAGCGGGCCAGAAAGGATCTTGCTTTGGAATCTCTAGCCGAGCGATCGTCCCGTCACGTCGCTCAATTATCCTCGTTTCTACGTCATCTGTAACTTTTCCTACAATCGACGCGTCTATGCCTGCCGCACGTAGCTTGTTTACGACGCTGTTTGAACGGTCTGGTCTCACTGTGATCAGCAAAGAGCCTTCAGCTATGGCGGCGATAGGATCGATTTCAAAGGCCTCACATACCATCCTTATTTCATCTGGATAGACGAACCTTGCCTCGTGTATCTCCATGCCGACTTCGCTAGCGCTCGCTATCTCGAAGAGGCCTCCGATGACTCCACCTTCCGTCGCGTCGTGCATTGCAGTCACGCCTCCTGAATCTATTGCCAATAAGGCATCTGCCACCACCGTCATTTGCTTGCAGAGTGCCTTTGCCTTCTCAACCAGAGACGGAGGATATCTCTTTAGGAGCTGCTTTTCCTTGATAACTGAAAGGATTCCAGCCGTTTCTATTGCCGGCCCCTTTGTCAGAATTACATCATCCCCAGGCGTCGCGCCGGCTGGTGTGACATAACTATGCTTATCAGCGACAGCAAACACAGTAACGCCGCCTATGGTGGGTGCAGCAAAGCCTGGATAGTACCCCGTATGACCGCCCACAATCGCAATTTCTAGCTCCAAGGCCGCCCTATGAATAGCATCTACAATGGTACGAAAGTCCTCTTCCTTCGTCTCGGGAGGCATCAAAAGCGAATATGTCATATATCTCGGCTTGACGCCCATGACCGCTACATCGCTCGCCCCAATATGAACGGTGTACCATCCAAACATCTCCAACGGTTGTTGTGGGACGGCGAAGATAGGATCCTCTGCGATTATGAGAACCCTGTCATTTCCAATGTCGATAACCCCCGCGTCAACGCCAGTCTTCGGCGGAACGATGACCGTTTCGTCCGAATTTCCCAAACGAGGGAGCAGGAAGGAAGTGAAGGTGTTCAGGTCTATCTTTCCAATCTTATGGCTTTTCAAAATAGCGCCTCGCGATCTCGCAAATCTCCTTTGCAACTTCAATGGGATCCAGCCCAACGAGCACCGATACGGGCTCTTTCCCGATAGCGCCCGTTTCATAGAAGATCTTAGGTATCCGGCCTCCAGCGGCATCTATCGCTTCTTGGACTTTCCACGGCATTGACGCGCCCTCGGTTTCCTTGATCCCCTCTGGTTCATTGCTTCTGTCAATCACACTAAAAACCCAGCCTTTGGCTTCGCAGTACTCTTCAAGCCATGTTGCGAGAGCGGGGTTGTTAGCAAAGTTCACGCCTGCCCTTAAGCTCGAACCGGTCTTACCTATCTCGACCATAAGCCGGGCCATGTGGCTGGATGCTCCGAATTTGGGCTTGCCTGCTGCGTGAGGGAGACCATTCACGACGGTTATGCGTCCGTCTATCCCGAGCACGTCTTCTTTGGCCCGCGCATTGGACTGAGCATAGACGAGGTTGGTTCTAACTTCAGGAATCAAGGACGCGAACTCTTTACATCCCTCGATAAGATCCACTGCAAGAGCCATTTTTCCGTACATCTGAAATTCATCGTCAAATTTCACCGCTTAGTCTCCTTGAACTTTCTCTCGAATGTTTCTTTAGGCTCGAAAGATAAGTAATAATCGCTAAACTACAGCTTATAAAAGCTGTCTAACCGCTTCAAGACGATATTTGAAGGGACTCTCCGAGATATCTATTGGACGGTTTAGGCGCTTTCTTATGGCTTTTTCAGCACACGCTTGCGCTTCGCGGCGTTGTCGAATAAGTCGTAAAATCAGAGGCTCATCAAACAGAATGACATGATCGCCAATGTTTAAGTATCTCGTTAATGAGATTACTCATCCAATTGTAGCAATTTGGTTCCTGCTCATACGGATAACGATTTCATTGTTTACGAAAGAGCGGTCGGCACCAAAAGGTAGCGATTTGAAAAGTTCTTGGTAGTTAGTCAGGAGTGGTTGATGAAGCATTCGCGTCCTTTGAAGTATTTACAGCGCCAACACAGAAGACAACTCTCGGTGATTCGCCTACTAAAGAAGATGCGTCGGGGTGGATTTGAGCCGAGTTCTTTTGAGATCGGTCGCGTTGAGGTGGTCATCCCCGACCTTGAACCTTCGTTTCATGGTTATCAGATCGCCACTATCGCGGACATTCATTTGGACGAATGGCTCAACGCGCTGCGTTTTGAGGAGGCGATCACCCTCATTAACATGCAGCGTCCTGACTTAGTGACGATTGTCGGCGATCTCTTCTCCTACGAGGTTGATGGACTATCACAACAGATGATTGCCTCGTTGAACAAACTGAGACCAAAAGACGCTAGTGTTGCCGTGCTCGGGAATCACGATCACTTGGTCGGCGCTGCAGCTGTTCGTGAGGTATTGCGACAAAGCAACGTTATCGACCTTAGCAACGACGT
>JBAXDW010000068.1:0-7958 GCA_037140755.1 Methanobacteriota archaeon | reverse complement strand
CCCATGGGCTGTTCGTTCTGTGCCTCAAGTGCGATGCACGGTCGAAAAGTCCGGTTCCGATCTCCCGAGAACGCCGCCGATGAGATGGAACGAGTTGTCGATGAGTATAAAGTCAGAATGATCGGCTTCATGGACGATACCTTCACGCTCTTTCCAAAGTGGGTATACAGCTTCTGCAAGGGAATAATCAATCGCGGTATTGATGTCGTATGGGGATGCACAGCGAGGGTCGACCGGTTCAACAAGGAACTACTCTCCTCCATGTGGAAAGCAGGTTGTCGTACGCTGCTTTTTGGCGTAGAGAGTGGAAATCAGCAGATTTTGGACAACGTACAGAAGGGTACGAAGGTAGGACAGGCAAAACGCGCCTTTAAGACTGCAAAAGACATCGGTATGCATACGATCGCTTCAATGACCCTGGGCATGCCAGGCGAGAACAAGATTACCATCGATGAGACAATCGGCTTTGCAAAGCGGGTGAATCCCGACTACGCCCTCTTCTCGCTCGCCACCCCGTACCCGGGTACCAAGTTCTACGAGCTAGCGAGCAAGATGGGGCTCATCAAGGTGAAGGATTGGACACACTTTACACTGCTCATGCCTGTCCTTGAAACCGTTGATCTCACCCTGAGAGAACTTCAGGACACCCAAAGGGAGGCATTTAAAGAGTTCTACCTGAGACCCCGCTACCTCTTTAAACAACTGAGTCGAGACAAGCTCCTTTTCGCTATGGTGATGTACAAAGTGTTTAAGGGGGCGCTCAAGATGAAATCAACGCCTATTCTCGGCACGTCGGTTGATCCGCACTCAGACGACCAATATCCTCACGCGCGGTAGGAGTGTCGGTTCACAAGATTGACGCAGCTGTCTCTGTGGCCTCTGACCCGACGCTTGATGCGCGAGCCTCTTGAATAAGTTCGTTGTAAGCACTCAAGTTGTTGATACACCCGATGTCGGGCGCTTTGATGTCATCAAAATACGCATACGCGCGGGCGCGGCAGCCGCCGCATACGTTTCTGTAATCGCAAGAACCGCAGTGCTCCTTAAGATCATGCCGTACCCTAAGCGACCGCATAACCTCGGATTTCTTCCAAATATCGATAAACGATTCCGATCGCAAATCGCCAACAGGTATCGGCATGAACACGCACGGGGTAACGATCCCGTTGGGCTGAATGGCGCAGTAAACTCGCCCGGCGCCGCACCCGCCGATGAACTCCGCGAGCAAGCCTACCTTGTCGCTGAAACCTGCTGCACCGAAGTGTGCGAGCGATATAGCGCCATTTTGTGAGCACATCATGCACACGCGGGCGAATTGCGGTGCAGTGGTGAGAACCTCGAAGTTTTTGTCTGGCCCACTGAAGTATTTAAACATCCCGTGCAAAACGTGCTCCCGCGCCTCAGGCGGCAAATCCACATCGATGATGTCGGAACCTCTGCCAACCGGTATGAAATTGAAAATTATCGTCCTGTTAACGCCCAACTTCTTGCTAAATTCAATAAGGTCGTCCAGTTCGAGGTAATTTTCACTGGTGATCGTGTTCGCAATGCCTGAGTACACCCCTTCTTGGGCGACGACATTTCGGATTCCTGCCACCGCGCGTTCCCAAGCGCCGTTGACTCCCCGAAACGCGTCGTGTTTTGCTGGATCAACTGAGTCAAGACTTATCTCGAAGTAATCAACACCTACGTCTATAAGCCGGCGAACCACGTCTTTTGTTAGCAGCGTTCCGTTGGTCGCTAATGAAATAAACAACCCCTTGCTTGAGGCATAACGAGCGACCTCCCAGAAGTCGTCACGCAGAAGCGCCTCGCCCCCAGAGAACGCAATAGCGACGACGTCGTTGTCGGCGAGCTGGTCGACAACGTTGAGGCGTTCGTCGAGGCTGAGCTCGTCTTTTAACATTCTGCCCGCACCCTGATAACAGTGCTTACACCGCAGATTGCACGCATTTGTGTAGTTCCAAACGACCAAAAAGGGCGCTTGAATTTTGAGTGGCTTGCTGATGCCGTACTCAGCTACGCTCTTGACGATATTCGATAGGCCGCGCCGCGCAACTTGCTTACTGAAGTAGTTTTGCATCTTGGACTTGTCCACGTGAAAAGATATTCTTCCAAGTTCAAAGAACGCACAGATCGGCAGCAGCTTGAGCTTCTTTAATGGATTTGGATCGCTTTGGCCGCTATAGTAGCTCAGAGCTTCGTAGATCGCCTGTTTATCGTCGATACAAAGACCACGGATGACCTTCCGAATGAGGGTATTGCCCAAAAAGACGTTCACAGTATTGAGGGCAGAGTGCAGCGGTTCAGACTCTTGTGAGTTGCCCCGTCGGCCTATCAAGGATCGCACGCTGCGCGCTCTCGACATGATAAGTCAATTTACCATTTTAGGCCTAATAACACTTGTTCCTGAATATGAGAAAAAACCGGGAGTCGTAGACGAAGAGAAAGGAAGGAGTTGAAAAACGCATAAGCTGATCGTGACCTCAAGACAACTAAGAGTGGTGAAACTAGCGAAACGAAATGATAATCTTTTTCTGACATACTCTGATTGTGGTGTTAATTGTGGATTCGTCGGAACGCGAGAATGAGTTTATTGTCTGCTTGTCAAAGCACGTTGGAGATGACAAAACTCGTCTTATCGAACGCGGTGAGCTTTACGCGCTTGCTAAGGCCATCAGCTTCAGTGAACGAGAAGTGTATCGCTACTCGATGGACTTGGATCTATTAGGATACTTAAAAGCGCGGCCTATTCTTGGCGGAAAGATAGCTTCTTTGAACTTCACAGCTCGTGGAGTTGAATATGCTAAACAACTGAAAGATGATAAAAAATCGCTTTGAATGGCTTTTACCCCCCGGTATTGTGCGAGTCCCCGCTTCGAAGCTTTGGAATTGTGTGCTTACTCACAGGATTAGACGCATAAGAGCGTACTGCCGAGCGGGCAGCGCACAACGCACCTACCTAACTGATAACAAGTAGTCGCTCTGCATTTAGAGGTCTCTCTACCATCTTTATGGTTGACTGCTTTTAACTAAGACCTGACAATGCTTTCTTTCAGCCTTTGCTAGGTTGACGATTTCCACCAACGTGAGGCTGTGCGTTAGGATTCGGCTCGGATGCCTGCGATAAGCTTTGATTACCAGCTCTGTGCATCGAACTGAGCTTGAAAGTTATTATCTACGAAAGTAGCAATAACCAGTACTACTTTGGAACGGGGTTGATTCTAAAGCCTTAACCATGCCAAGTGATGAAGCGGGTGCACATCTATCAAAGACTGGTCTTAGACGGGGGATCCCCCCTAACTTCGAGATCAAATGGAAAAAAACCGCCACGGTTTTTACCCACTCTTTGCTTACAGCAACCCTAAAATATTCCCACGCTGACGAAAGAGCGCAGACCTATGAAGCCTCCGTCGTACTGGGCAATATAATCGAGAATTGCATCGAGGACCCTTTTAGTCGTTTCGTCTTTTGGCTTACCGCAGACTTGAACATCGAGAGTACTCGTTTGGACACAAAGATACGCCACGCGATCCGCGCAGAACTTGCAAAGACGATAAAGCCACTGACAGAGCTGCAAATCACAGAGATGAATAAGCGCATGAATTTACTGCCTGACTACCTGCGCGTATTTTACTTAGAGGACTATTTTGACAGCGTGACAAAAAAACTTTTAAGTAATAAGTGAGGTGAGTGATGCCCCTTTCTGGGTGCGCAAGTCGTCTAATTTCAAAAAAAACAGCACGAGAAATCTTCAGCATGCAACTTGAAAAGTATGTGCGTTACTCGCGCTGCTCGGAATCGTTCTCGGTTTTATTGCAGTGAACCGTCTTGTTCGCCGAGTTGAATCGCGCGCTGCGCAAAAAGACCTCCCAGGAGCTAAGTGGCCTTACTCTCGCCTTCGCAACAAGAGCGTTGCCAATACAAGAAAGACCGAGGCAAATATGAGGAGCGCAACGACGTCGGGGTATATCTTATCAAGCCCCCACCCTCGCAAGGTCACAGAGCGCACGGCCTCTACCGCGTAGGTCGTCGGAAGGACGTACGACACGGGCCGCAGCCACGTGGGAATTCCTTCTATAGGCCAAAAAACCCCAGAGAGGAGGAATGCAGGTAACACAACGAAGGGCAAAAACTGGATTGCCTGCGCCTCCCGTCGGGCAAGGCTCGAGAGCAGTATGCCGAGCCCCTCCGACACGATTGCAAGCAGGGCGATGACCCCGAATGCGAGGATAACGTTCCCAACGATGGTAACGTTAAACACGAGTACGCCAACCGCGAGCAGCACCGCCGACTGAGTGGTGCCAATCGCGCCGAACGCTAGAGCGTACCCCGCCACCAGCTCGCTCTCTTTTAGCGGGGACGCAAGTAGTCGAGAGAGCGTTCCTGACGACCGTTCACCAACGAACGAGATGAGCGTGAGGAGCGTCGTAAGCTGCCATACAGCTACTGAGATGATACCTGGCACAAAGAAATCGATGAACCGCGCATTCGCGCCGTAAATGGCGTTGCTTGCGTCAACTAAGACCGGTAGCTGACGCCCTTGCCCCTGCGTTGTTTGCACCACCGCTTTGTTGACTGCCGTGATGACGGGGTTCGCCACGTTGACGTTGCTCTTGTCCGCGAGAAGGCTGATAGTGACGTTTTCCTGCGCGATGGACGTTTGACCGGAGGCTCTTGCTTGAACTGATTGGGTGAAGTGCGAGGGGAACACGATCACGGCATATGCACTCCCGTTTTGCACCTGGGCTACAGCATCGCTCTCACTATCCGAGTACGCAACGTTGAGAACGTTGGTGTCGAAATTAGAGATGATCTTGTCTGAGAGTGAGCTGCTTGCCGCTGTTATGTCATTGTTAACCACGATCACCCGCACGTCCTTGACGTCGCCTGCAAATGCAACACCGAAGATAGTCATAACGAGCAGAGGGGCCACAAAAATGAGGACGAGGGTGCGGCGATCATTCTTGAGGTCCCGCAAAACGCGCTTCGTCACCGCAAACGCGCGAGAGACCTTCATCGGGGCCCCTCGGTTCGAGAGTAAGCTAAAAACGCGTCCTCGAGCGAGTCCGTGTGTGTCAACTCGAGAAGCTCCCGAGGAGCGCCCTCGGCGATGAGGCGCCCTTCGCGCATGAAGCCGATACGATCGCAATGGCGCGCCTCGTCCATGTAGTGCGTAGTGACTAGGATCGTGATGCCGGCATCGCGCAACCCCTCAAAGTAGCGCCAGAAAGAGGCGCGTAGGTCGGGATCGACTCCTACCGTCGGCTCATCAAGAAACAAGAGCTGCGGTTCGTGTAGCAAAGTGCAGGCGAGCGAGATGCGGTGCTGCATGCCGCCGCTCAATTGATCGATTAGCGTATCTCTAGAAGCCTCGAGATCAACAAGCCGGAGAAGCTCTTGTTCACGTGCATCAATCTGCCGTTTGTTGAGTCCAAACACCTCACCGTAAAATGCTAGGTTTTCGTGCACAGTCAAACCGAGGTACAGTGCCAGCTCCTGAGGCATATAGCCGATGTGCGTTGCAACGCCGGGATCGGGAAGCTTCACGTCCAGCACGTAAGCTTCTCCTGACGATGGCCGTAACAATCCACAGAGCATCTTGATGACGGTCGTCTTACCGGCGCCGTTTGGGCCCAGCAACCCGTAGATTTCGCCGTGCTTAACCCGGAGCGAGAGCTTGTTTACGGCTTTAAAGATTCCAAAGTCTTTTTTGAGGTCGTGAACGCAAACATCATCCTTCATGCTAACTGCCGCCTGAACCAACCCTTTTTCGTCGATAATCGCTGAGGCTTGTCTGACACGTAGTGCCTCTCGCAGCCGCACTTTGTAGGCTCATTGCCTTTCCTCTGTGAGGCTTCATTTATATACCCACCTTCGTCGGATAAGCCGTTTAAGCTACGCGCGCCCATAGAATGGTCGAACAAGGAGCCAGCGCCTTACCCCCGACCACGAGCTTCTCTTGAACGAGTTGCACGCGAATGTAACTGCGGTATTAGCGTCGCATCCAGCGGACTTATTGCCCAATAAGAAAAGGAATAATTACGACACAGTCCAGAGATATTATTATGAACATCAGCTTACAAATAAACTCGATTCCGAGGATAAAAGGGCGAATAAAGACAACATAGGTGAGCTAGACGATAGTTGAACTCCTCGCTTTCGGTTTCACAGCTTTCCTTGTGGGTTTCTCTGGTGCTATTGTGCCAGGCCCAATGCTTACAGTCTCAATAACTGAATCACTCAAAAAGGGTTATAAGGCTGGTACGAGCGTCGTTTTTGGTCACGTCATAGCCGAGACTGGCATGATCATACTGCTCGCGCTCGGGCTTAGCCAGCTCATAGGACTAAAAGCGCCTTTTATTGCCATCTGTATTATTGGAGGGGCAGTCCTTGTCTTTATGGGCGTCAATTTGATAAAAAGTGGCCAAAGGGATGCCTCCATCAAGATGACCGAAGACGAGCCAAAGTTCGTACACGGACCCATCTACGGTGGGATAATCACGAGCTTGTCTAATCCGTACTTCTTTATATGGTGGTTTACGGTCGGAGCAACATTTGTGTTCGAAGGTCTGAGACTTGCCGGTTTAGTAGGATTAGCTGCATTTCTTATTGGCCATTGGGCGTCAGATTTCTCCTGGTACGGGTTCGTTTCTTTCTGTACAGACAGAGGTGCAGCCGTTGTGGGAGACAAAGCCTATCGATTCATTCTGATAGGCTGTGGAGTTTTTTTATCAGTACTTGGGTTAGTTTTCATTTACAGCGGCTTCGCGACTATTTAAGGTCCGTGGAGGAGTTTAACATACAAAAACCAATATTTATGGTAACGTTCACATGAGCCGCCTAGGGGCGTTATGAGCCGATTTGGATCAAACGCAGCTTTGTAGTACGCTGTAGTCATGATTGTCTTATTAGCTAGCAAACACCTCCCGACACAGCACAGGCTCATTTCAAGTATCGAATAAGGAATCGAAAACTATTTCACACTGACTACTTAACTTGGCCTGATGGATGTCACGTCTGCGATCAGTTTGCTTGTTGTGGCGATTCTCGTTTTGATTGTGCTATACGTTCTCGTGAAACTCGGAGTCAAATTTGGAAAGTACTTAGTAATCAATTCGATACTTGGCATCATCGTTCTAGTCATTGCTAACATCTTTTTGGCTTACTTCGGGCTTGTTGTGCCTTTAAACCTTATTACCATCCTTATTTGTGCGTTGGCTGGAATACCCGGAGCTGTGCTCGTAATACTGCTGGTTGTGCTCGGAGTTATTGCTTAAGCCCTAATCGTCTGACTCTCGAATTTTGATGGTAGGTCTCGGTAACGACGATTTTTTAAGTTATAGACCTACTTTATCTACTTAGTTAGTCCAGCTGTTTTTCTAGGAACATATAAAGTGACTTAAAAATCCTTCTGGTATCTTCTAGTTTTTCAAAAAGAAGAAGAGCTTGCTCAATGAAGACGTACACGCTTGTGCTTTAGAGGCTTATCGCACGTTGAGCGTCACGACGCTGCTCGTCGACGCCGCATACGACGTGTCGCCAGCGAAGGTTGCGTAATAGGTGCGGGGACCGGTGGAGCTAAAGGTCTGGGTGAGGGTGATTTGGCCGTTGGCGTTGGTGGTCTTGGTGGTGTCGGTGTACTTGACGCCGTTGAGGTAGTGGTAGATAGTGACTGGTTTATTCGCTAATGAGGTGGTTCCGCTCTTGAGGTTGGCTGTGAAGGTGACCTGTTGATTGACAGTTGGGGTGGTTGTGGACGGAGAAAGGGTGACTTGAGTGGGGGAACCACTGCCGACGTTGATCGTTACGACGCTGCTCGTCTTTGCCGCATAGGAGCTGTCGCCTGCAAAGGTTGCGTAGTAAGTGCGTTGTCCAGCGGAGCCGAAGCTCTGGGTGAGGCTGATCTGGCCGTTGGCGTTGGTGGTCTTGGTGGTGTCGGTGTACTTGACGCCGTT
>JBAXDW010000067.1:0-7963 GCA_037140755.1 Methanobacteriota archaeon | reverse complement strand
TTAGCGTTTATCGCAAACGTCATGTACGTTTACGGCGCAGGAGTGCCACTCGCATCGGCGAAAGTCAAATATGACCCCATCACAAAATGGCGTCAGGACTTGTACGTATCACGCGGTACTGAGGGCCACGGATCACCGATGGTCAGTTTCATCAGCGGCATCCTAGGGGCGTTCCTCGCCGGAATCGGTGGTGCGCTCGTATACTTTGCGCTGGCCGAAACGTACAAAGCGATACCAGGATTCACTGCGACATTCGGCAGCTATCCAGCTCCCTACTATGTATCGCTCGCCGCAGCATTCGCTATCGGGATATTCTTCCTCAACTGTGTGATGGCGTCGTACAACATCGGCGGCACGATCGAAGGATTCCACGATCCGAAGTTCAAGCGTATACCAAAGGCGATCGTTGCGAGCCTCGTCGTGTCAGCAGTCGGCGGGCTTTTTGCGTTGCTTATAAGCGTCATGCTGCCAGGAGGGATTTGACATGGCTGAAGGTGAACGATCACCACGACAGCTGATGGTCATCGGTATTATCGGTGCCCTTGTCGGCATCTATCTCGCCTACTATCTGAACAGTGCGACGGGCACCGCTTGGTTCTCGTTTATAGCTGCACTTGGCGCGGTATGTGCGGTGTATTATGGAGCAGACGCAGTAAGGCGAGTTGCGAGCTACGGCCTCGGTACCGGCGTACCGTCGATAGCCATGCTATCTATAGGAGCTGGTCAAATAGCAGTGCTGCTCGGTCTAGCAGTTGGAAAGTACTATAACCTGCCAGTAATA
Organism: Methanobacteriota archaeon; assembly: GCA_037140755.1. Classification (GTDB taxonomy): domain Archaea; phylum Halobacteriota; class Bog-38; order Methanoflorentales; family Methanoflorentaceae; genus Methanoflorens. Next base: position 7,182 of record JBAXDW010000067.1, on the reverse strand, counting down.
GCCCCTATTGTCGTGCTTATTTTAGCGGCGATTATAGGGCTCGTGAATGGGGTCATGGCGAGGCGCGTTATTAAAATGAACATCGCTATAATGGAGATGTCGATGACGGAAATCGCAATGGCAGCGTCACTTCTCATTCTCGGTTTCAGCACGGCGATCGCAGGTAGCTTCACGTTCAATGCGATCATGAGCTACGTTGTTGCATCAGGGTTTATCATCGCGGTATTCATCGTCGGCGGGATGGCAATGTTCCATCCGTTTAACGCATGCCTAGGTCCCGACGAGAGACAAAAGCGAACGCTCGATCTCGCGATGTCAACAGGATTCATTGCCATGCTCGTAGCGGGAATCGCCGCAGGCGCGATCAACGGCGTTCAGGCCGCAGTGCCCATTTTGATAATAGCGATCCTCGGTTGGGTCGTCTACTACCTGCGGTTCTTCGCAGACACGAAACAGGATGCAGCAGCGATACTATCGACCGGTCTGTTACCGACGGAGGAGGAAGTAGCATGAAATTCGTTAACATGTCTTCTGACGTCGGCCTGCGGATGGATATCGAAGAGTTCGTCATAGCGCAGGAGCGAGGCGACCTCGTCTTTTACTCCTTAGAGCCCATCGCGGCTCAAATTGAGGAGTACGACGCTATAGCGGACGGCGTGGTAAACTCGCTTTCAGCGAATAAGCCACTCATCGACACGTATCCAGGCAGAGAGACGGCGCATTACTGGGCGGGCATGTGGACCAACGCGTTCTACGGGTTCACCGTCGCGATGATCATCCTCTCTCTAGTGGCCATAGTCATTCGCGTTAGAGGGGGGATATAGCCGTGGCAGAAAAAGTTGCACCCGCGCCTAATTGGCCGATCGTCAAGGGAGATTTCTTCTTCGGAGATCCGGAGAGTCCCGTCGCGGTGGTGACCTTAGGGTCTCACTTCGGCAAAGTCTTCACTGACATCGGAGCAGCGATCGAGGGTACGGCGAAGACCGAGAACATCGGCCTCGAGAAGGTTATAGTGAACATCATCTCGAATCCGAACATACGGTTTCTGATCCTCTGCGGCTCAGAAATCATGGGTCACGTAACCGGGCAATCTCTCGAGGCATTATACAAGAACGGCGTTAAGGAAGGACGCATAATCGATGCGAACGGAGCTATACCGTTCATCGAAAACTTGAACGAAGAGCACCTTGAAAGGTTCCAAAAGCAGGTCGAATTCATCAGCATCATTAACAACGAGGATGTCAGCGCGATATCCGCGAAGGTTAAGGAGCTGGTCGGAAGAGATCCTGGAGCTTACCCGGAACCTCCAGTCGTCGTTGAGATTAAAGAAAAAACAACCGAGGAGGCCATTGTAGAGGCCCCTATGGCAGCAGAATTAGCAGCGATACAATCCCGCGTGCAGCATCTGCAGTTCCACATGAAGACCATCGGTAACTTTAACAAGTACGCCGCCGGCGTTTACGCTGGAAAGGTCGAGGGTGTTGTGATCGGGCTGCTGATTTCAATCGGAATCTTAGGGTTACTAGCCCTAGCTTGAGGTGAAAAATGGCAGCAGAACGTTTTGGAGGGGGCGGCGAGGAGACGGCAGCAGCCGGCGAAGAGGTCGCACCCGCAGCAGCTATTGAGTTCGACCAGGGCATAGCTAAACCCATGGCGCCGAGCATGGAATCGTTGAATGCGCTCATGAACGACATAAGGTACCGCGCGCTACTTACGACGCGAACGCTCAAACTTGACTCCGCGTACGGGGGGAACTCGATACTCGGGTTTTCATTGGGCTTCGCAGGCGCGTGCCTTGTTGCGGGACTGCCATTGCTCTACTACTTCTTGAAGTGAGGTGTGAATATGCCAAAGCAATTCCCCCAGGTAATAGTAGATCAAACAGACTACCGTGAGCTCCAGAAGAAACTCGACTCGGTCGAAGAGCGATTGGAGTTTGCAATGGCCGAAGTCGCTCAGCGATACGGACAGCGCGTTGGTAGGGACATAGGCATCGCCTATGGTCTCATTGGAGGCATAATTCTATACATTGCGCTTAGCGCGCTGCAGCAGATGTCGGTCTTTTTAAAGCTATTCGGATGAATGACGACGTGAGGAGGTTCATATAGCATGTTTAGATACGATAAAAAGCAAACCGTTTTCGAAATAGGCGGTTTTCACGTTGGCGGTCAGCCCGGAGAATATCCGACCGTGCTCGCCAGCTCGATGTTCTACGACAAGCACAAGGCGGTTTTAGACGCCCAGAAAGGTGAAATTGATAAGGAACTCGCCGAAACGCAATGGAACACACAGGTTGAGCTGTCGGACCAGACAGGGCTCGGCTACTGGAACCAGCTTATCGCTGAGACCGAAGTCGCGATGCAAAAGTACATCGACTGGCACCTGGAAATCGCCCCTGGCATCGCCTTCCTGGTCGATTCGAGTGTGCCGGCGGTGCGCATGTACGCGGCAAAATACGCGGATGAAATCGGCGCGGGAAAACTCGCCGTTTATAACTCCGTCAACGCAAGTGCGCTGCCAGAAGAGTGGGAGGCGATAAAGCAAACAAATGTCGACTCAGCCATCGTTTTGGCGTTCAATCCGACTGACGTGAGCCCGAGAGGCCGCCTCGACATACTTACGGTTGGCGGCACAGGACAGGAACAGGGACTCCTAAAGTCTAGTGAAGATTCCGGCATTACGCGGCCGCTGCTCGATGTCGCTTCGCTCTCTCTTGGCGCAGGCGCAGGACAGTCAATCCGATCGGTGGTCGCATTCAAGGGCACGCTTGGGTTCCCGACCGGAGGCGGACCACACAACATCCCTGACGCGTGGACGTGGTTGCGCAGATACAGGAAGGCCGGCCACCCAGAGGTGTGGGAACCATGTAGTATCGGCGCAAACATGATCTGTGGTATTGTCGGCGCTGACTATCTCTTGTATGGTCCGGTCGAATTGTCAACGATCATCTTCCCCGCTATGGCGATGATCGACATCATGAATGAGGAGAGCACCAAAGAGTTAGGAGTCGAACCGCAGACGGAAAACACACCGTTGATGAGGCTGGTTTAAAACCAGCACGTTTTCTTTTTTTATTTTTTTTAAGTGCCGCATCAGTGCACGTGCGATCTTTCATCCAACAGAGTTGTCCTATCCAATGTCAGTCTTTGACCCTCCCTTTCTGCCTGCCAAAAGAATCGTGGATTTGTCCCTACCCATATCAGCTGATATGGTGACATATCCTGGCGATCCTAGTCCTATAATCGAGGTGCTCAGCACGATCGAAAAAGGCGGGGCGAACACAACAAGAATCGTCTTGAGCGCACATGCTGCTACTCACGTCGACGTGCCATATCATCTCCTAGAAAGCGGTAAGACCGTTGACGAACTACCTCTCGAAGCGTTCTGCGGCAACGCGCTGACTTACGATCTAACACACAAAGCGCTTGGGTCATGCATTTGTCCAGATGATTTAGAGCCGGGCACACCCCTGCGACACGGCGAGATAGCGCTGTTCTATACAAGATGTAACGAGGCGGCGATAAACGGTTCAGCGAGTCGCCATTGCACATGTCTCGATGCGGCTCTCGCGGACTGGCTGATAAAGAAGCGAGTCAAAGCAGTAGGAATCGACAGCATGTCTGTAGATCCACTTAACTCATCTGAAAGTGAGGTGCACAAGAAGCTCCTCCGAAATGAAATTGTTATCTTTGAAAATCTCTCGAACAATCTCCGGCTCTTGATGGGCAAGCGCGCGCTATTCTTTGGAATGCCGCTGAGACTGGAACGTGCTGATGCTTCTCCAGTGCGTGCTTTTGCACTACTCTAAGGGGATGCGTGCACCCACAAGGTAGACACGTCCAGTCATTGTTCAGATTCAATAAGCATTAATACACATATGCGCGAATGTTCTGCAGGAGGGCGCGAAATGGGCGATGAAGTTGCTCTTGACATGAAAAATAACGCAATTACTGTAGGTGCTTTCGTTAAGTACGCTGGTACGCACACACGCGGAAAAGTAAAAGAGCTACGAGTTGATGGCGACAAGACGTGGGTACTCATTGACTCTACCAATCTTTATTACGATCCTAAACACCTCGAGCTAGTCAGTAAAGAAACGGAAACGGCAGACAGAGAGGCACAATCTCTCGAAGAGTTTCGTAAACGCTTGGATCAGAAAAGAGAAATACTTCACGTGACAATGGAAGGCTTTGACGAGCCCGGCGGTTGACGCACGTTGCGCGTTAGGTGAGACTCGAGCGCATTCGAGCTGTGTGCAAACGTCACTCGTCGATGAATTTTCTTGTCTCTTCTTCCACGAATTCGCGGATCTTTTCTATAATCTCCTTGTTTGCCCTGAACGCGAGGAGATCTCGAGAAGTCACGTCAGCCAGTCCAGTTTCTACATCAGCATAGGCTGATACGACGTCGGTGTTAAACTCTTTACACACTGCAATTATTACCTTGCTTGGAATGCCGGGGGGTAATACAAGCTCGTAAACGTCCTCGTTTTGTTCTTCTGTGTCCTTTTCTGCGGCGGGAGACATCAGACGTACTGAGACTTCTTCGTACTTCTATGTATCGACAATCGCTTGATCGCGGCTGGACCGCCCATTGGCAGTTCACCGATTGTGCAGCTAATCGACAGAAACGTGCAAAGAACGTCGTGCAGGTCCTTTAATTTTGGCTACCAAAGCTTTTTTACGGGCGAGACTGAAAGCATGTATGACAAAGTTGGGATGAACGTATTAGCGAGCTTAAAGGAAGAATAATGTGGTGGAAACAATACAGAGTCCAAAGGAAAAACTGAGCTTCGTCATAGAAGGTCCGAAAAGCGTTTGGAAGCTACTAGGAATTCACCCGCGTTTTGGTCCTAGCTGGGAGTATGTGACGAAAGATAACGATGAGATGACGTACGAAATATCGGGATCTGTGGGTGACGTTTTTAAGATTGATTCCTCTGATTTTGACTACACGTTTGTGACTATCGCCGAGGGTGCGATTCTCAAGGAGATCAACTATATCGTGTTCGAGGATTTCGCTTATTCCATCTCTCGTCGTTGGTATAACATCCTAAAAAACACGGGAACATTCAAAGGGAACCTTGATGAAGGTGATTGAGCACGTTTCGTGTCTTGCTTCCCTATTCAACCAATGACATTTGTAAGCGTGTAGTGCGACTTAGCAAGTGCTCCCACTTATCGCTTTTTTCGCAGCAATGCTGAACGCCTGCGACATCGATCTATTTATTAGGCGCCACTAGCATGTCATGCACGGGAGACCTGTGTGCTTAAGGCCTTCAAAGCGAAGCAAAAGGCGTATTCCCACACCAGCGCGAGGCACGATGACGAGCAAAATTGAACTACACGCTGCACCAAAAAAATATTGCGTTGACACTCACAGGGTGATGCCCCCCTCAGAAACTCTAGAGCGTATTAAATCGGCCGTGCCTGAGGTTGGAATAACGCGGGTAGCCGATATTTCTGGGCTAGATCGAGTAGGGCTGCCAGTGTTTTCTGCGATACGACCTTCGGCAGCAGACGGCGCGATTTCTGTCTACGCTGGTAAGGGCACGACAGAATCGGAAGCCCGCGTTTCAGTAATAATGGAAGCTGTCGAACGGTTCTCCGCTGAGGTCAAAAATTTTAAGGAGCGGTTGTTGTTTGATTCTTATGAACATCTTTCTGCTGACAATGGCGCCGTTAACCCCGCTGATCTCATATTACCAGGCCATCTCTCCTCTGATACGAAAATTGAGTGGTATTCAGGCTGGGATCTCTTGAATGATGAAGAGGTACTCGTTCCGGCAAATGCTGTTTTTCACCCATACTCACCAGTACGAGGTAGTTGGCAGCTCTTTCGGAGCAATACGAACGGTCTCGCATCAGGTAACGTAATGGAGGAGGCGATCTTTCACGGGCTGATGGAAGTCATTGAGAGAGACGCAGTAAGCATCGCAGAGATTAACCGAGATCCCGGTCTTGGACTCAATGTAGATGAAACTCGCGTAGGCGATATAGCAAGCAAGTTCGAGCTGCAAGGCATCCTCGTTCGGCTCTGGTGGCTTCCTACTGACACAGGCGTTCCGACTGTTGTTGCAGCCTCTGATGACGAAAAAATGCGAGATGCCGCTCTATTAGTTATGGGTGCAGGGAGTCATACGGATCCCGAAATTGCCGCTCTTAGGGCACTTACCGAAGTCGCGCAATCGAGAGCTACGCAGATTCACGGCGCTCGCGAAGATACTAATCGCGAATCGATGGCCCGGATGATCGGGTATGAGCGGATGAAAAGGCTCAACAAGCACTGGCTCGAAGAACCGCGCGAGACGATCGATCTTGACACACTTGAAACAGCGGCAACCACGTCGATTGACGGTGACATCAAAGTCGTGCTCGATCGCTTGAACAGTGTGGCTGACCGCGTTATTGTCTCTGATCTAACGGTAAGCGCCATTGGCGTTCCTGCTGTTCGAATGATCATTCCAGGCTTTGAGGTCTTTTTTTTGGATCGGGAACGAAAAGGAAAGCGCGGTAAAGAATGGCGAAGCACGACTGTGTAATATTCACCGGCCCAAGCTTAACTTGGTCTGAAGCGACTTCCCTTAATAGAGGTCTTCAATGTTGCCCTCCTGCAGTGCGAGGGGATATCTCGAAAACCGCGAAAGGAGGCGTGAAGATCATCGGATTAATTGACGGCGTTTTTTATAACCGTGCTGCGGTGTCGCACAGAGAGATTATAGGCGTAATGAAGTCGGGTGTAACTGTTGTGGGCGGGTCAAGTATGGGGGCGCTGCGTGCCTCGGAACTCGACAGTTTCGGCATGATTGGAGTCGGTAAAATCTACAAGTGCTTCAAGGAAGGGGTCATTGAAGCGGACGATGAAGTTGCCGTAGCGTACAATCCAGTAACTTTTGCGCCCGTATCTGACCCACTAGTCAATATCCGTGCTGCCTTGTACTTACTTTCGAAAGCTTCGATTGTGAACAATGACACGAATAAAGCCTTGCTGAATCTAGCAAAGAGCTTCTTTTACATGGAACGAAACTTTCCTCTACTGTTAAAGACAGCTGAATTGAGAGGGCTGATAAGCAGCCGTGACCGCGACGACATCGATATGTTTCTAGCTAGTCACGACTATGATCTGAAAAAACGAGATGCGAAGCTCGTGGTTCAAGAAGTCGTGAGATTTTACGACCAGTGG
>JBAXDW010000066.1:0-7966 GCA_037140755.1 Methanobacteriota archaeon | reverse complement strand
CGTAGACCACGCCGTTGGCGACGGCGGGTGAGGATAGTATGTAACCTCCGGTCGTAAGACGCCACGTCAGCTTGCCGTTCGACATGTTACTCCCCGCCACGGGGCTGTAATCGCCGATGTGCGTAGCGTTGTAGCGGAACTGCATTGTGTTGATCGGTATCGCTGCTTGCGATGATGCAATGCCGGCACTACTATCGTTAGTACTGCTCTTCGCGCTCACCGCTACTGCCCCGATCGATCCGATAAAAAGGAGCGCGATGGTGAGACTAAGTAGTTTGATGTGTAACCGCAAATATATTGCCTCTGATAAATTGACCAGAACGAAAAGGGCGTTGTACGGTTAAAGCTTGCGCTATTTTGACGCGACCTTGCTCAGAGAGACGTTTGAAGAACATTCAGCGCGAATCATAACAGTTATGCGTCCTTGGCGTGTTCTGCAGCCTAGTAACCGATCTGCACACACGAAATCAGCGTTCAAAGCTTGAAGCCCCCCCACGACCACCCTATTATTCACGCACCGCATCAGGAATTACGAAGCGCACGGCGCCACAATTTTCCTTATCTGACGTAAGGGCCTTTCTAGATAGGTGATTATTCTAGTAGCCCTGACAAAACCCGCTCATTGTTGATTGACGCATAGTATCGTCAGCGGCATCGTCACGATTTCGATGAGAGAATGGTTCCTCATAAGAACCATCTGGACGAAAAAAAAGGCACAGACCTAGGATATAATTTGCGTTTTGTGGACTATAGATCAAAGGTTCGTCAAAACCATTTTTATTGTTGGAGCAACGCACCCCCATCATCCCTTCGACGATCCCGCCTCAGTTACGGATTAGACAGCGATCACTGTGCCCCAATTAGACACGAGCAAGACAAGACCAGGGATTGGATTGAGACCACGTTTGCCCCATGATCAGAGACCTCAGACAATACCCCAAGTAACGGTAATATGCTCGAAAAGCCTAAAGCTAACTCTGTCTGACTATCGAACCGTATTACGCGATCCGCCTAAGTTTGCTCCCTGACTCCCTAGTCTTTTCAGAGCCAATACGGCTGCCGTTCGAACGGTGGGTATAATATCGCTCAGCAACTTTTTTAGCGGTTCTATTGCTCGCTCGTCGCGGAACCCCCCAAGTGATGTGGCTGCTGTTTTTCGGACATCGTAGACCGGATCATGTAGCGCATCGATGAGCGATGGAACCGATCTCGTGTCCCTCAGTTCGCCAAGAGCTTCAGCTGCCGCTGTTCGAACCACCCATTCGTCATCGGAAAGCGCCTCGATAAGGGACGGCGCCACCTGTCGTTCTTTGACTTTGCCGAGGGCGACCGCTGCCACCTTGCGAACTCCTTCGTTATCATCTTCGAGGGCGCCTATAAGAGGGCTTATAGCGTCTCGATCGGCTATCTGGCCAAGCGCCTCTGCCGCAGCAACGCGAACGTAGTCGTATTCGTCGTTGAGCGCTTCGTTGAGCGCTGGAACGGCGCGGTAGGCGGCAGCTACGCCTAAGGCCCTCGCAGCGTCAGCACGCACGCGCTGATCGCGTTTATAGTGCAGAGCTCTTAAGAGTCCTGCGATATCTCCTTTAGCAGCTCGCCTAGCAACATTTGGTTTGAACAACAGGTCCAATGTCTCTTCTCTAGCGCGAGTCGCGCGGATAATCTCGTTAAACACTTTGTTCTTTGCTTTCACGGTAATTCAAATAATTCGTTTGAAAATATAAAAGTATACCGTTGATGCTGGAGCGATTAAAACGCTCTAAGCGCAGGTCCAGAACCCCTCTAAGACCTGCAGTGGCTGCAAATACACCCACCGTAGTAGCGGGGTGTTCTTTTTTCTTTCCTTCTTTTTTTACGAGCAATTTGTTATCCGGAGAGTTACTATTGTAACAATCTTAGTAACGCTTATATAAGCTATTACCGTTACTACTAGTGACTAGATACGGAAATATGGGAGAGGTGACGAAATGGCTTCGGATAGTGAATACCGCGTACGTTTCGTGAGGGAGGATAACGGCCCACAAAGGAGAGTCCGACATGGCGCAATCACGCTGCACGCGGTAGTGGAGAAGCTGACGCCAAATGGACGTGTACGCGATAAAACGCGGCTCGGTTCTATCGACCTAGAAGCGCTTGAATACGATTTGGTAAAAGATCGCAACGAATTTTGGCACGTGACCGACCTATACCTCAACTTATTTGATGTACCACCCGAAGCCGCCGACGTGGTCTGCGAGTATCTATCCCAAGTCGTGAGACCGGTTACGGAGAGCGAAGCGGCGTTGTATTGCGATTGCGGCGGCCGATTGCGCGAGACTATGCGCCCCGATGAGTAAGAAATATGAAACGTGAAGATCGCGCGACAATATCAGTACACTTTAAGACGAAATCTGAGATAGACGAAATAGGCAAGCGCAGCGAGACATTTGACGATATCATCAAGCGATTGCTCGCGTGCTATCGTGAACGTTGCGCGGGCGAATAACGCTTAAGCTGGCACTGCAACGCTGAACCGTTAATATGCCGAGCTGTGCGGACGGCGATAAAACTCACTATAAGGGACGCGCTTATCACCGCCGCGAAGTTTACAGCCGACGAAATTTACGCACCTAAGGCAGTCCATCATTAACGAGTAAGTCGATGCACCCCCATTACATTCGTTACCTATTTCTGAAAAAACTAATGATAGCACTATTGCGAAATGAGTGAGTCGCCTCGAATCGCAACCGTAATACTCAAACTGCACCTTCACGAACGAATGCAACCGATATGCACGTACATCATAAGCTCCAAAGGGCGAAGCCGTCAATAGCGGAATTTTTACACCTTAGCAATGGCGACGAATCTCGTCAGTCGACGATCGCCCTTCACCTAACTGTCCTTGTAGATTTCGAACACAGAAATCGCAAGCTTCTCTGCGTCGTGTTTGCACATCACCTGCTGCAACACTCCGATGATCTGACGGAGAGGTGGCTCAGCAGCCTCTTCCGCATCCAGGCGCCCTGCTAGAATCGATGTGACAAACGCAGCGAGGGTCTCGGCAAGCTCCTCTTTGAGCTCAAGTGAAAACGTTCGCAGGTACGACCCCTCAAGCCGTTCAGCCCTGCCGAGGCAGTAGCTGCACGCCGCGCCGTATATTACGACATACCTGAGCTGCGCGTCTGCCGTGCTCGTTCCACGCTTTCTATCAGCTCTTCCAGCGGTACCGTAGGGACGTAGGTAACAAATAGGTTGTAGAGTGCCTGTTTCCTTGTCGCGCGTATCGGTCTGGGAGTAGATTGCCTGCACAAAGATAGCATTTGTAGTGATAGAGATAACCCGACTGCAAGAACATGCTGAAAGTGAATGGAGCCAGGAAAAAAAAGGAGAAGAACCCCTTTCGCGACCTTTGATAACTCGCCTTTACCTTCACCGTGGCTTACTAGTTCCCGTCGAGGGGGCTTACGGAAGTTGATTGAATAACGCTATTGCCTCGTCTATGTCTTAGAACATTATAAGTGCTTTGATCTGACGTGTACCGATGCCATTCCCGTGATCACAGCGACGAGCACGTATGCAACGTTGCTGAGCGTGGGGGAGACAAAAGCGAGGGCTATCGCAAGTGCTGACGCGACGGGCAGGCTTGCGTTTCTATACGCGATGACCCTAAGCGTCCGCGCGGTAATGTCTTTCTTGAGAAGTTACGGACGCCGTTTCACGTACGACCAGTTCGCATAAAGAATAAGCCCCGTGATGAACATGACGCAGTCGAAGAACAGCACGCCGGCGGTGGTATCAGGATAGTCAGTCCACACCGTCGTTGCGAATGGGACGAGCACGACGAACGACAGGAAGAGGATGTTGATCAGGTACAGTACCCAGTCGGCATAGGCAATGTTCTGAAACTGCCTCCAATTATTGTTAAGCAGGATACCCAACAAGGCAAATGCCAGGAAATAGCCGATGAATTTGGGCACGATGCCCACGAACGATGCCAAGAGTACCTCATTCGAATGCTGCACGAGTGGGACGACAAATTCCAGCCCGAGGAGCGTTATGGCGATGGCGAAGACGCCGTCGATGAACGTCTCCAGGCGGCGCTTATCTCGTGCCTCAAGCTCCTTCTGCGACTGTGTGAATTCGGGTTTCACCTCTTGTTCGGGCATGCCCGTTCGTGTGTCGTTAATGTCGTAATGGCTTGAGCGTTTAGCTATCTAAATGCGTCGGTTTCTTCTTCTCTCTTTTTTTCGCCGCTGCCGGCAGCCGCTTAACTGATGCCTCCTCTTTCTCGATGGGTTCTTCTCCTTCCGAGCTGCCTGTAGTGATGTATGTGACGTATAACAGGGCATATATCACAACGCACGGCGTCAGCAGCATGGAATGGAATAACAAGCTCTCGTCCCGAACACGTATATGATGCCTAAATGGAGTATTGGAAAGACGTCAATATCTCGAACGTTTAAATACAATATATTCGTCAACCTGTATGATGACTTCAGATGCTATTGGATCTAACGAGGTTATTCAGCGCGTCGCTTACTGCGGCCTATGCTGCGATAGCTGCCCAAACGCCGGAGAGATACCAGATCTAGCTCGAGATTTAAGAAAGAAGCTACGTGAGTATCGATTTGAGCGTATAGCCCCAGAACTAGCGGTGTTTTTTAAGCCCTTCGCTAATTATCCACAGTGCTATGAAACGTTAGGGGCCATGGTGAAGCTCCGGTGCAAACGCGGATGCCGCGAAAACGGCGGTCCGCCGCAGTGCAAGATTAGGAATTGCGCTCGTAAGCACGACTTTCAGGGGTGCTGGGAGTGTAAGGACTTTGAAACGTGTGAGAGATTTAATTTTCTAACGCCAGTACACGGAGACGCGAACCTTAAGAATCTTAAAAAAATAAAGAAACAAGGCGTCGATGCCTTCCTTAAAGGAAAGAAATACTGGTGAACTTTAACTTCTCGGGTAGGAACGACAAGCTGCTGTTTAGTTGATATGTCGCTAATACTGGAGCAGAGCGATTCCTTAGGATAAACGTCAACTCATTTTATTCTGCAGACTATAGAGAGTCTGCACAGCAGCGATATTAAAAACTAAGAAATGCGCACGACGGCACGTGATGGCGGCATGCGCACCGCAACTGCAAATATGATGTGCTAAGCTACTCAACGTCACAAAGCTGAATAACAACTGTGTGAGCTAGTCTATCTCCCAAACGCTGTTTTTTATCTGACGTCCATATCAATATGGCACCGATAAGATAGTTAAAAAGTCCATCTATAATGCGGAGAATTGTCCTAACCGCAGCATCGCCGTAGTCTATCGGAGCGCCATTTTCCTTGACGACTTTGACTTTAACCAACCATTTATCAAGCGTTTGCCCATAGCGGCCCTCGAGCAGCGTGTAGTACAGGAACCACACAACCACTATTATGAGGAGTGCTGTCGCAATTCCTGCGCTTAAAGCTCCACCAATTTGTGTCACAGTCGCATTAATTTGGTCAGCACTAGTTACGGGCGCAACCGAAGCAAAAGCCGATGAAATCACTGTAATCATGAGAATCCAAGTTATTAGACCAAGCACTAAGCCATCGACAAGATTCGCTGCAAAACGAATCCCTACACTTTGATAATGGAGCCGAGGTCCTTGTGCGGGCGTCTCGTAAGCTGCTGCTCCTAAAGGCGCTGCGTTATAGGTCGGCCCCCAGTTTGATCCATACGTTTTCACCTCCGTTTTTTTAAACAATGTAATGTACATCCGCTCGTAAAAAACTTGGCTGATTCTTTGCTATGGCGTCTTGAATATTAAAAGGGGGGGCGGCATAGCATATAGCTTCTAGAAGCAATTTAGGGTGGCGACCCCACACAGCGGATCTGTGGGATTATGGGATTATTGTTTACACCGAGGAATAGCCCGCGTGGTGAACTGTCAGCAATTGAAAGGTAATACTCAAGAAAAAGAAAACTCCCCTTTAACATACCACGTTTTGACTTATCTTTATTCAGTGCGGTTACTAGGGACTCCTCAAGTTAGGTTTTAGTATGGTAACGTCCTTTGTGCAAAAGAAAAATTGAAAACAAGGAGGAGGTTGAAAAACGTGACGAATCTTAAGCAAATAACCTTAGTTAAAACGTTCGGACGCTATAAAGCTGGCGACGGGTTGCATCTTGAGGAAAAGGAAGCAACGACACTCGTTGACGCGGGTTTTGCCGTGTTTAGCAACAGCTAACAAAAAGGAGTGACTTCTCGTTTTGAAATGTATCGACGTGAATACAATTCGAAGCAAGACAATTCAGGCTATAAAACCGTTTAAAGCCATTGTGAACAAATAAGGGATAGAGCATAGGGATCAGAGAAGAATTTACAGATGAGGAATGGCAGAAGCTTCTGAGCATTCCGTATGCAGTCTCATTGACGATAGTTACAGCGGCTCCATCATTCTTGGGCGCCTTTGGCGAGTCTAAGGCATTGATTACAGAGCCGGCCAAGCTGGCAGCTTCAAGTGGAAGCAATCTGGTTGGTATATTATCAGGCAAGATCCAATCAAAGGCCAAGGATCTGATTAAGCAGCAGCAGGATCTGATCAAACACGATCAATCAGGCTTCAGATCCAAGACCGTCGAGGCCTGCAAGTCTACTTCGGCATTCTTATCGACGACCATTCCAGAAGAGGCGATCGCCTATAAAAAGTGGGTACTAGCCATAGGACAAAAGGTGGCTTAAGCTGCCAAAGAGCACGGCGTCGCCGTCAGTGAGCCGGAAAAGACAGTTCTCAGTGAAGTCTCCGCTGCTTTCGGTATGAGCTCATGACGTTAATTGGGTTAAATAAGTGAGACTAAGGCTACAAACTACAAGCAGAGATGTAGATTAAGAAGGGCATAGCCGAGTCTGTGGACAGCACCATCCAACAATGTCCGCCTAACTTCATTATGGGGGCAATACGATAACGCCGTGAGAAGTTTGTTTTTACCCCCCCTCATCTCCCGTATTCTACTTCTTTTTGCGATCCCGCTCGCGCTTAGCTATCGCGAGAATATGTGCAAGCGTTTCGTCTTGGGTTTGAACTTTCCCACACTCCGCGCTTAACTTAGCGCAGTATTCATATCACGCCGTCGTGCCAAACTTTACCCGTTACGGTTTTTATCGCTTATTTAGGCGTAACTCCTGGGCCAACGGACGGTGTGTAAGGCGCGGCTTCAAGCGTGCATATTATCATAGTGCGGTATGATGCGATCAGGGGTATGCAAGCGCTTAATTCTTAGATTACTTTATCAGGACTTAGGAAACGACCGTAAAGAGTCCCGGCCTGCTTACTTGTATAATGAAATACAGCACACGCTGCGAGAGGTATGTTAAGTGTGAGTTACGCGGCGACTGGGATAAGCTGCCTTATTATTGCGAGTTGTATTGGCTTTCGCGCATAATACTTCAAGATAGGTACTACTGATCGCGTTTCCGGCGCCTAGAAAAAAGTAGCCCCATTAAGGCGATTGCGCCTAATATCAAGATACCAGACGCTACCCACAAAACGAGGATTATATTAACAAATAATATCCAGGGTCCAGGCGTCAGATATGTAGTTAGTAGATACAACAAGTAACCGACTATCGTAACTATTGCCAGGATTCCGAGGAATATACCTAACAGTTTAAGCCTGAAGTTTTCATTCTTCATCACTTGCTCTTGATTAAATTGACTAATAGAAGGTACTACTTGCGCTTTCCTATTGTATCTATTTCAGCTTTCGTCTTAAAGTGTACCTATATCGTCGCGCGATCTTCGCGTTTCATATTCTCTTATGTATCGCGGCTGCTAACCTGCGCAAGAATGCGAAGATATAAGTTGTAAAAGTCGAGTTTTACGTGTTTAGTTTATTCTTCGCCCGAACTAAGGGGGTAACAGGACATGAACAAACGCCTAATGTCCGCGGCCATCATGATGGCCCTTATTATAACGCTCTCAGTATTCGCGTCTCTTGCTGCTGCAACGAC
>JBAXDW010000065.1:0-7995 GCA_037140755.1 Methanobacteriota archaeon | reverse complement strand
CATATTGCGACAAATGTGTGCGATAATCGTCCCACTCTTTCTTTTTGAGTTCAAGTAAGTGGTCAAATACGTGATCCCCTAGAGCCCGTCGCACAATTGCAGACCGCTCAGTTTCAGCGATTGCCTCACCCAGGCTCTCTGGCAACGAGTCGATGCCGTTTGCCCTAAGCTCTTCAGGGGTCATTTTATAGACATTCATCTCTACTGGGTCGGGCAATGCATATCCTTTGTCAATGCCTTCAAGGCCTGTTGCCAGCATAACGGCAAAGGCGAGATAGGGGTTACACGCCGGATCCGGACATCGAAGCTCTATCCTCGTTGCCAATTCATTTCCTGGCTTGTACATTGGCACGCGTATCAGAGCTGACCTATTGCGCCGCGCCCATGAAACATAGACAGGCGCCTCATATCCAGGGATCAGCCTTTTGTAGGAGTTCACCCACTGTGCAGTTACGAGGCAGAACTCTCGAGCGTGCTTCAACTGCCCCGCGATGAAGCCTTTGGCTATGTCGGAGAGGTGGTAGTCATCATTCACGTCGAAAAAGGTATTGCTTTTTCCTTTAAAAAGGGATTGATGCGTGTGCATGCCGCTCCCATTTGCACCCTCCAAGGGCTTCGGCATGAATGTCGCGTAACATCCTGCCTGTAGAGCGATCTCTTTCACCACAAGGCGGTACGTCATCACGATGTCGGACATTTTTAGTGCCTCTTCGTAGCCGAGGTCTATCTCGTGCTGGCTTGGAGCACCCTCGTGATGACTGAATTCGACGCGGATGCCCATCCCTTCAAGAGCTGTGATGGTATCTTTTCGGAGCGCGGACGCTTCGTCGAGCGGGGTCAAATCGAAATATCCTCCCTCATCAAGAGGCTTCGGGCTCTTGTTACTGACAAAATAAAAATATTCGAGTTCAGGACCTATGTTAAAGGTAAGACCTTTTTTCGCAGCATTCGCTAAATTCCTCTTAAGAACGTACCGCGGGTCCCCTTCATAGGGCTTCCCGGAGGGTTCAAGGATGTCGCATATCATGCGCGCAACGCCCAGCTCTTTTGGCGGCAGTATCGCAAACGTGCTCGGATCCGGTTTGGCAATCATATCAGACTCTTCTATCGTCTGATAGCCAATGATCGAAGAACCGTCGAATCCGATCCCCTCATCTATAGCGTGTTCAAGGTGGCTCTTTGTGATCGCAACGCTTTTTAACGAGCCAAGGATATCAGTGAACCACAGCCTGACAAATTTGATCCCCTGATCCTCAACTATCGCTATTGCGTGCTCTTTATGATTGACTTCCCCCATCTCATTTCCTCCATTTATCGCGATTAGCGCAAGGACAATTCATTAATGTGCCATCTAGACGAGATCATTCAAAACAGTTTTGATGCGACACTTCTGTACCCTAAGCGCGTTGTGCACCGCGGCAGCCGCTGCAGGACTCATCGACTGCGCATATAAGACCGTTGAGAGTGGCGGGGGAATTTCGTTATTCCCCGCTCACGATCGGTCCCAAAACTCTTGTAATATGCGCTCTGCCTCTTCTCGATGTGCCTCCATCACATACGGAAGCTCAGAAATCTTTGCTGCGTCTTCTGTGAGCGCCATTAGGTCTCGTCGAGTTAAAACCCCTACGTTAAACTTCCTGCTGCCTGCCATCAGTTGCTGCAAACCTGTCTTGAACTTCTGACAATAAGTATAAAGTCCCACTGCGCCGAGTGGTATAGTATCAGTTTCACTGCCAAACTGTTCCTTAATCTGATTATAACAGACGAAGATCTCTTGCGGTGTGACTCCGTAGGTCGACACCGTCTTTGGTAAGTTCCCCTCTTTGATCCACTTGCCGATATTCTTCCCTACCATACCGGGGATGACCAAAGCACGACCCATGCATACGGCCTTTACGAAGGGAGCCCCCATCGCAATTGCCTTATATACGCCATCTTCAGTGGAGAATCCCCCCGCCATCGCAATATCTGGAACCCTCATTCCCATATCCGTGAGGGTCATGCAAAATTGATAGGTCAACGCTTCTAAATAGAACGTTGGAACGCCCCATTCATTCATCATAGGCCATGGGCTCATTCCTGTGCCCCCCGGGGCACCGTCAATAGTAATTAGGTCGAGCTTTGCCTCTGCTCCGTAGCGGAGCGCCATAGCGAGTTCCATCGACGAATACGCGCCTGTTTTTAACGTAATCCTCTTAAATCCAATGTCGCGCAGGCGGTCTACTTCTTCAAAAAAGGAGTCACGAGTTACGAACCCAAGACGGGAATGTCTCTCGAATTGCTTGATTGCACCTTCTTTATATGCCCTTTGCACTTCAGGAAGAGTTGGATCTGGCAGTACAATATACCCGCGTTCTTTAAGCGTTCGTGCACGTTCAATGGTTTTGACTTGTATCTCGCCACCAATACACTTCGCCCCCTGGCCCCATTTGAGCTCGATCGTTTCCAAGTTGTGCTTTGATGACACATACTCCGCTACTCCTAACCGCGTATCCTCAACGTTCAATTGGACAAGTATTTCCCCGTATCCATCGTGGTACCGTTTGTACGTGTCTATACGGAGATCCATCTCCGGCGATTTCTTTACTTTACCATCACTATATAACTCGAGCTCTGGATCTACGCCACAGACGTTCTCACCGCAGACGATCGTAATCCCAGCAAGCGCCGCGCCAATTGCGAAGTGTTCCCAGTTTTCCCGTGCAAGTTTCGTAGAGCCCAAGGCACCAGTGAATATGGGTATCTGCATCTTAATTTGCTTGTCCCACCCATACTCCGTCTCCGTATTCACGTTTTCAAAAAGTGCCGTGTCGGGACCGCCCTCGACGCCCTCTGCCAGTCCTTCAGCTCCGACGGCATATCCTTGAATGTTCAGGTGTGAATAATCTACTGGGTAGTTCTTGTCGGCTCCGGCGGTTACTTCTCCGAATCGTGCTGGATAAAGAACTTCTCTACCCCTAAATGAGGCTAACCAGGTCTCACAGCCCCCCTTACAGCCGTCTAAGCACGCTGTGCATATCCCGGACATCGGGACAACATTCCGAGAGCGGTTGAATGTATTCGTCACTTCATTGGCGTTCGGTCTTCTCAAATTCATGTTGCGATCGCTTCCATTTTTTGTTAATCCGTCTTTTACACCACGGAAGATTTTGGCCCTTTTCGAGTTTTTTTAACTAGCGTCATCGCGTATTATAGACGTTATGCACTAGTGTCATCGCGTATTATAGACGTTATGCACTAGTCCAGTTTGTTTGGCTCCACAAAATTATTTAGAACGCGCATATCTCTTATTTCCGTTGAGCCCGCGAAGGACGCGCTTCTGTGGAACTTAAGTTCCTATTATTTATTTATATACCTATTGTCAAACCAAAAAGGTTCATAACTCAACGACGCCGATGACTAAGTAGCCCTAGGAATACGTTATGTAGCACCTAATCAATGCCTTTAACTTTTGCAGGTATAATTCGCGTTCGTCTCAATGTGTCCTTTTTCAATTATAGATTGCATATGGGCTTGCTTAAACTAGCAAACGACGAAACAACCACATATTGATCTAATCTCATATCAAGGGGCTTCGCTTGATCGATCCAAATATATTACAACAAGACAAATGAAGTCCGTGGCCGCATCCCGAAGAGGGGCAGAAGTGGTCCTGTCACATACCAAAACTGTTCCAGTTGTCGCAGCTGAGAGGTCTATCAAATTCCAGCAAGACGCTAAAAAAGCAGGCATTATTGATTGAATACACATTGAAGACGGCTTTGAAATCTGCTTCGAGAATGAGGTAGCCGATATAAACATCTATGCAGAAAAGCAAACCCAATTGCGGCACTCTGTGAGCTGGGAATCACTCTGAGGGTTTATTCGGTCTCAGCTCTCACGACCTAAAGCTCTTGACTCAGCGGCTATCGGTAAACCAATCAAGCCGGGCTTCAACCGAGTGTGGGTTACTTTAGGAATTCTTTTGGGGGGATCATCGCCAAGAAATGTTTATTAATGATAACTAACTAAAGCGGAATGACGTTTCCTACTGACGTGTCCTATCGAAGGAGATTCTGCATGGCAGAAACAAAGGATAAAGAGTACGTATTGAATCAGGTCGAAGAACAAGGCATCAAATTTATTCGATTATGGTTTACAGACCTCCTCGGCGCTTTGAAAAGCTTTGCCATCGTCAAAGATGAACTCGAACACGCTCTCGATGAAGGGATGGGCTTCGATGGCTCCTCAATCATAGGCTATCAGACGATTGAGGAATCAGATTTAATCGCTAAACCTGATCCTAGCACTTACGAGATATTACCATGGCGGCCCAAAGAAAAAGGGGTGGCACGAATTATATGCGACGTGCTTGAACCTTCAGGGAAACCTTACGAAGGAGATCCCCGGTACGTTCTTAAGAGAAATTTACAGCGAGCAGAAAAGAAAGGCCTTACATTTAATATAGGGCCTGAGCTTGAATTCTTCTATTTTAAAAACGACCAATGTGCTGATCAAATCGATAAAGGGGGGTACTTCGATCTTACTTCGCTTGATCAGGCTACCGATCTTAGAAGAGATACAATATTTGCGCTTCAAGAAATGGGTATGCACGTCGAATATAGCCATCACGAAGTTGGGCCCAGCCAGCACGAGATCGATCTGCGATATGCCGACGCACTAACAATGTCAGACAGCGTCATGACATACCGCATTGTCGTTAAAGAAATTGCTATGCGCGCAGGATGCTATGCTACTTTTATGCCTAAACCTATCCTAGGTGAAAACGGGAGTGGAATGCATACACATCAATCGCTGTTTGATGGAAAGAGGAATGCATTTTTTGATCCAAATGACAAGTTCAGCTTATCGGATATGGCCAAAGGATTTATTGCCGGGCAGCTAAAGCATGTAAGCGAATTTTGTCTCGTCACTAATCAATGGGTTAACTCATATAAGCGATTGGTTCCGGGCTATGAAGCTCCAGTTTATATTTCTTGGGCGCGGCGCAATAGGTCAGCTCTGATACGAGTTCCAATGTACAAACCTGGGAACGAACTCGCCACTAGAGCTGAGCTGCGATGCCCCGATCCCGCTTGTAATCCATATCTTGCGTTCTCCGTAATGTTAGCAAGCGGTTTGGATGGAATCGAAAAAGGCTATGAAATCCCTGACCCGATTGAGAGCGATATCTTCAAAATGACGCCGCAACAGCTTGAGACCAACGGAATTGGAGCGCTTCCGGAGAACTTGGGACTAGCTATAAAGGAAGCTAAAGATTCAGAGCTCGTTCGCAATGCACTTGGCGATTTCGTATTTGATCGCTTGATCCAACTTAAAATGAAAGAGTGGGAGGAATATCGAGCACAGTTGTCGCAATATGAGCTTGACAAGTTTCTCCCGATTCTTTAATCGTAGCCCGAGGGCCTAACAAACCTTTAAAAGATCTTTATCTCTTGACGTGGCCTCTGCCCTTTAATGACCAACCACCTCTCAAACGTAAATCAAACCGTCTATCTTAGTGAATTGAAAAACGACGCCAGCAGCAATAATATCAAAGACACCAATAGAAGGATACTGGACGATTGACTGATAGAATGTGCAAAAAGCACTTGGAATTAATCACTCAATCTAATGCCATGAGATTCGCCGTTCAGACGTGTTCTGCTAAGGTTTTTTTTTGCATTTTCGAGAGAGATGCTTTTCTTTTTCCCCCCAACCTTAGCTATAGCAGCTATATCGACGCCTGATTTAACCTCGATGTATCCTGTACTCTGTGCGAGCTGTAAAAATCCCGCTCCTACATCGGTTCGTACTATGACCACAGTGTGATCCGCAGATGCACCAACGCTTCCAAACGACAAATCTGCATCTTCGCTCGTAAAGTCAACGCAATGAGCGCACCCCCTTCTTTTGAAAACACCTGCGTCTTTTAAAGGGACCTCTAGCGCTGCATGATTCTTGAGTTTGACAATGAGTTTTCCCTTCACGTCTATTCCGCTTATCTCCCACGGCTTTACCCCATGTTTCGCATGTAAATCATTAAGGAGATCCTTTGTGAATATCTCAGTGCAAAACAGTCCGAGGGAAAGTCGAATTGCGTTTCTATATATCGATAAGACGTCGACGTTCGATTCGCGAATTCTTCTGACTGCTGTGGCTACACAAGGCGTTCCAACTACAGCAACCTTATGTAGCTTTCTATCTTCTATCGCATCTCTAAGCGCCTTAAGAATAGGAGCCCACAAATACTTTGATCCTGCCGTCTTAAGAACTGCATCCGACATTTGCACGAATGAGGGCTTAGCTATTTGGCTCCATTTATCAACGTCCATCACTATCGCGCCGTCTATTAGGTTTGAATCAAAAGCAGCGGCAAGTATAGAACTCACAACCCCTCCTGACTGAGCTTCAGAAACACGGATCTTGGACTTCGATTCAACTATTGAAATGATGTCACCAAATCCTTCAGACCGCGTTTCTTCAACTCTCGGACAAGCAGAGTAGCAGGCCCCGCAAGGCACTGAATCACGCGTCACCTTACAATAATCATTCGATGTCGGGTGTTCAGCACCCTCATCAAAATAGATAGCTTCCGTAGGACAAACGCCTACGCACGCCCCACATCCACAGCATCTTTCAGTGTCCCACACTTTCAGCTTTAAATCTTCATATGAAAACAAGTTCACGTAGCCTCCGCAAGCTATTCACACGTATAAAACGCAGCATGAAGTCTAGGTGAGCCAGGCGCTATCTTTGTGAATTCCGTTTCTAAAACGCTATCAGGGCTCAAGCCAAATTCACTGCAGTATTCCGTGAGCACTTTCTTAACAACTATTTCGTCGTTAGAGGTCATCGGAAATTGTGCTGCACCATCTCCGAGCTTCTTATCATCGACCTCGCCTCTGACATAAATAGTGCCCCCGTGTTGTCCCGTTGCAACCCAGTCCCCTAAACAGTCGGTTTTATTGGCCGCGTTATGAATTCCTAAGACAATGATTATGCCGCCTGCCATGTACTCTCCAAGGAAGTCTCCGGCGGCGCCGCCGGCCACAATTATTGGAACTTTTGACTTGTACGTCTTCATATGTATGCCCACTCTATAACCTACATCACCTCGAACGAAAATCTTGCCACCACGCATGCTGTGGCCTAAGATATCTCGTCCGTCACCGTGTATGATAATTTTACCCGAACTCATAGTATTTCCGACGCCATCTTGGGCGTTACCAAAAACAGTTACTTGTGGACCATCCATGAACATTCCTAAGTCATTTCCAGGGGTGCCGTAGATGTCAATCTTGAGTTTTCCTCTCAAACTGTTAGCAATGAAACTCTGACCATTTACGTCCTCAAGTATCAGCTGCGCTGCTCCATTCTTAATTGCCTGCCTGACCTCTTCATTGAGTGCCTTATAGTGCTTGTAGTTCGCTACTATTCGCATGTATCACCTTTAAGAGAGTAGCGCTTTGCAACTTATCGATTGCTCTTGTGTACTGGATCACTTAGACAGCTTTAGCGGCCCCGATCCTATATCGTCTCCATGTTGTTCTGCTAGGCTAGCGACAACATCGCGAGTGCCGCAGGATCCACCGTCATCGATTTGGGATTCGCTTTGTTACGTCTCTTATTCATATATCAATGCACCACACTTACACGCAAGCACGCACGATAGCTCCGCCCCGCCGCTGCAGAGATCACATTTTACCGCTTCGTGGTCGCGCATCTGTATCGCCCCAAATGGGCACGCATCAACACATTCAACGCATCCAGTGCAGCGTTCGTCGTTAATCGTTACCACACCATCACAATTTTTAGTAATCGCGTTCGCTTTGCAGACATCGATGCATTTCGGGCGCTTACAATGAAGGCACCTTATAAGATGCAATTTGCCGTTCCCATATACAATCGTGAGCCTCGAGAGAGGGCGCGGACACTCGCAGATCGCTGCGTTAATATCGCCTGACGCGCTATGCCGCAGCGCACAGGCAAGCTCGCACGACTTGCACGCCATAC
>JBAXDW010000064.1:0-8023 GCA_037140755.1 Methanobacteriota archaeon | reverse complement strand
GCTGTGGGAGTTTGTCCTCGAGTTTGAAGAGTATAGTTACGGTGCACCGCTCGTGCCGTAAACTGCGGGCAAGCTTTCTATTCATCGCTTCTTGCGCGGTCGTTTGACAAAAGAGCGATAAGACAATGCTTATATACGGTTTCGCCGATTTAACAGTGGAGGTGGAACCGTGGGATGGCGTGGCACTTTAATCCTCTGGGCAATTATTTTTCTGATAATTGCAGCTGTTGCAGCCGTACTCGGACTGGGTTTCCTACAAGGAATTGCACAAAGCGCCGCTCTGCTTGTAGTAGCAATATTCGTCATACTGTTCGTGATATCCTTAGTCGCTGGGTGGCTGCGACGCCACTAGAGTACGAGTGTGAACAGTTCAGGTTGAACTATCTACTTGCGGTAGAATACCACAGACCCCCAGACCTGAGTCTTTATTCGGTTAGAAGTGCTTAGCGGGGGTGCTGAGCAAAGAGCGCGACAGAGTCCACACAAGACCTATCCGAAGACACGCTTGAATTCACGTATCTGTTCTCGCGTACCGATGACGGTGAGAAAAGAGTCTTCAGGGATAACTTGATGCGGATCGGGGCTTGGTATGGTCGCTCCACTGGCAGTGACAGCAATGACGGTACAGCCGGTGCGTGATCGTATCTTAAGGTCCTCTAGGCTTCTGCCTACGAGGGATGGACTAGGAGGATATTCAATAATCTTCATGTCCTGTGAGAGTAGAACTTCCCGCAGTTGCGTGCCTCGCGGCCGGGGTTCGACAAATTTCACCAAGACTTGACCAGCTACAACGGACTGGGACACTACATAATCTGCCCCCGCTTGATACAACTTTTCAACTGCTTGTGGGCGCACTGCACGACAGATAATGTCAATCTGAGGGTTAAGTTTTCTCGCAACTAACGTTGTATAGATTGCATCCAAGTCATTGTTGACTGTGACGAGAAGTGTAGATGCGTCGGCAATCCCCGCTTGCTTAAGAATTGTCCTATCGGCGCAGCTACCAACTACATCACCTTGGTGCTTATCGATGGTTATGTGCTCAATACCGTTTGACCGCAACACCCTGGATGCCCGTTTTCCAACGTCGCCGTACCCTGCGATGACATAGTGCCCCCTGATCGCGCAGTACGTGCCATCAAACCGACACATTGAGAGTTCCTTTGCCGCGTTGAGTTGTTTTTTTGTGCCGATGAGCAAGAGCACGGTTGTGTCCGTGATGGTTTCAGAGGCCGATGGATTGAAGCTGAGTTTTGAGCGCTTCCACATGCCTATGATCGTTGCACCGGTTCGCTCACGTATCTTAGCGTCTTCGATCGATAACCCGTTGATGCCGCTTTCACCGAGAATTGGAAGCTCAAAAATCCTCAAAGATCCTATCAGGGGAGTTGTCCCAACAAGCCGGTGCGTCACAGGCATAGCGGCCTTGTGGCCAATGTCTATGCCAAGCAGTTGTTTAGGCGATACGACTTTGTCCGCACCAGCATACAGCAAGTATACGGCATTTGACATGTCATCAACGAGACTAATTATGTCCGCTTGCGTAAGCTTCTTTGCAGCCAGCGCGACAATGGCATTCTTCTCATCGCTCTGGTTTAGAACGACCTTCTTTGCGCGTTCGATCTGAGCGTTTCGTAGAGTTACTTCATCGCCGGGATCCCCAAATATGCAGGGGATCTTTCGTTCGACCAGGGCCTCAACCATTTCCCTGTCGTCGTGAACAACGAGGTACGGTAAACCCCGCTCTTCAAAATCCTCGATAATCGCTTCTACCATAGAGTTATAGCCTACGATCAAAACGTGATCATAGGCCTTTGATTTGGTTGGCACCGATCGCCGAACGCTCTCCAGCACGGGCTCGAGGACGACAGGGATTAGAATTACGAAAAAGATGATGATGCCAGTCAGCATTACAAGCACTACAAATATTCTGCCAACGCCGCTTTTAAAGGCGATGTCTCCTAGACCCTGGGTTGTCATCGTTGCGATGACCCAGTAGACGGCGTCGATTATCGAATAAGACCTGCCTTCAGCACTGGCCATCAAGAAGAGGAAGACATAGCTATAAACGATGATGAATAGCACGGTGGCTACAAGGAAGATTAGTAGAGATTTGCGCAGAGGTCTCATCGCGAACACCTCGAGTTTTCGAAACCAACTTTTGCACTTACATATCAACGCGGGATATAAATAGTAACGTCTTTTGACGTCTTTAAAATCGAATTCGATCTTGCTGTGGGTTGCCTAGCTGAGAAAGGTTTATTATAAGCGCGCATAATCTCTAGATGCAATGCACGTAGAGGACGTAACGCGATCGGTGAGGGCTCATCATAAGTGGCTCAGCGAATCCCTCCCTCTGATCGCGAGTGAGAATATCACTAGTCCCGCCGTGCGACAGCTTTTAGCATCCGATTTCGGCCATCGATACGCCGAGGGTAAGGTTGGCCACCGATTCTACCAAGGGGTTAAGTACATCGACGAGGTGGAGCAGCACGCCATAGACTTAGCCCTCAAACTGTTCAGAGCTGAACACGTGAACGTACAACCCATCTCAGGCGTAAACGCTAATATTGCTGCGTTTTTTGCCCTTTCAAACCAAAATGATGCATTGATGGCGCTTGACACCTCACACGGTGGTCATATAAGCCACGGGACGAAGTCCGTTGCGGGCATTCGTCACCTTAGAGTTGTCAAACATCCCTTCGACTACGAAGAGATGAATATCGACAGCGATGCGATGATCGCTACGATTTACGAAAAAAAGCCAAAAATCGTCCTCTTTGGGGCGAGCTTGTTTCTCTTCCCACACCCGGTCAAAGAAGCGTGCGACGCTGCACGTGACGTCGGCGCCGCAATCGTGTACGATTCCGCGCACGTACTCGGCCTCATTGCAGGCGAGCAGTTCCAAGACCCTCTCGACGAGGGAGTTGATGTGATGACCGGTTCAACGCATAAGACGTTTCCTGGGCCTCAAGGCGGCATAATTTTTTCAAAGCGCGAACTAGCTGACGCGATCGACGATGCTGTGTTTCCGGGTACCGTCAGCAACCACCACCTGCATCATGTTGCGGGTCTAGCGGTCACACTCATAGAAATGCTTGAATTCGGGAAGGCATACGCGCAGCAGACGATCAAGAATGCGAAGACGCTCGGTTCGGCGCTCTACGACTGCGGATTCAACGTGCTGTGTCCTGACAAAGAATTCACAGAGTCTCATCAGATCGTGCTGGACGTGGGGCGAGCAAGTGCTTTTGCGGTTGCTCTCGAAGAGGCGAACATCATTGCCAATAAGAATCTGTTGCCTTGGGATGATCACGATGCTCCAGAAAATCCCTCAGGGATTCGATTTGGAACGCAAGAGCTAACACGACTAGGAATGAAAAAGTCGGAGATGAGGGTTGTGGCGGGACTTGTCGCACGCGTACTTAACGGCGAAGCACCCGAAAAGGTTAAAAAAGATGTGGTAGAGTTTAAAAATAACTACCAGGAGGTTGAATACTGCTTCAGCCATGAGCTCGGGGCCTATCAATTCCCCGCTTGGTAGATTATTTTGCCATGGAAGTGCAATACTGATCGTTTTCGATATGGACGGCACGCTCATCGATGGCGAGGCAATCGATGAGTTGGCGAAAGCGGCCAATGTCGGAGACCTTGTGGTGGCGCTCACAAAGCGCGCTATGAGGGGGGAAATGGATTTTGAAGAGGCCTTAAGAGCACGCGTGAAGCTCCTAAAAGGTCTGAAGGTAGCAGAGGTCAAAAAAGTAGCCTTAGAGATCCCTTTCATGAAAGGGGCCAAAGAGCTCATACGAGAGCTCAAGAAAGAGTACAAGATCGCAATGGTTTCGGGAGGGTTTACCATCGTTGCCCGCAGGGTGGCTCAAGAGCTCGGAATTGACTGTCTGATCGCCAATGAGCTCATCATGAAGGACGGAGTTTTGACAGGAGAGGTGGACGGACCGCTCGTACGCCAAAACTCCAAAAAGGAGGCACTGGAGGCGATTGCTAAGAGGGAGGGGATACGCCCAGAGGACTGCATCGTGATCGGAGATGGAGCAAACGACATCTCAATGTTTGAAGCTGCCGGGTTTTCCGTAGCATTTAACGCAAGTCCAGTTCTGTACGATATTGCAGATATAATCGTTATGAAAAAGGATCTCACCCTAATACTGCCGATATTCAAGAGAGGAGCGTATGCTAAAAGAGTTGCAGGAAAAGAAAGCCTTGCTAAAAAAGGAAGCCGACGCCTCAAAGCTTGAGCGTAACCGGCTAAACGCAGAAGCGAGTCAATTCGCTACGAGACGTGACGAGTTGAACACGAAGACCCGAGCATTGATAGACAGCGCACAGCAGTCCAAAGACAAGCGAGACGAGTTCAACAAACTTGTTTCAGAGAACAAGGAAAAACGGGACGGCCTTAATGAGTTGGCGAACAACCTTCTCGCGAAAGCGGACCAAATCAAGAGAAAGTTTAGAGTCGCAGGGGGGCTTTCGCTAAGCGAGCTCAAGCGCGAAATTGACCATCTTGAATTTAAGCAGCAGACGGAAGTTGTAAGCACGGAAAAAGAGCGCGAGCTTGTAGATCATATCGCCCACCTCTGGGAGGAGTACAAAAAGAAGCGGGCCGAGCTTGAAAACAACACTGAACTCAAGGAAGCGTTGGAAAAGGCACGGCAACTCCGGGAAGAAGCAAGCGAATTTCACAAGCAACTTACGGAAAACGCAGACCGTGCGCAGGGATGCCACGAAAAGATGCTCAAGTGCTTCAAGGAAGCAGATAAGGTACGTACAGAAGCGGATGTCGCACATAAAGAGTTTGTATGCGCACAAGAGAGCGCTGACGAACAGCATCAGAAGTACATCAAAATGGAAAAGGAGTTAAGAGACTACGATAAGATCATATTGAGTCTTAAAAAGCGGTCCAAAGAAGCCCGTGAATCCCGCGAGAAGGTCGACGTGCTTAAACGAGCGGAGGAGGTTTACGCCTTGTTTAAAGACGGGCAAAAACTTGAGACGGATGATCTCCTCCTTCTCCAGCGCTCCGGCCTCCTGTAGGCTTCGTACCCTTTGTAGGCAAGAATGAAACTAGTCTTGTGCATTGATCGTGATAATGATCTGGGGTCAAAAGCGCACCTTCCAGGTCCGATTATTGGTCGGGCTGACAACGTCAACGCAGCGTTACAGCTCGGACTGACTGACCCCGAAGATTCCGACATAAACGCCATTTTTGAAGGCATCCGAGTTTATGACGACCTAAAGTCACAAGGGGTCGAAGCTGAACTCGCATCCATTTCAGGCGACGAAAACGTCGGCCTAAAATCAGACCAGATCCTCTCCGAGCAGCTTGACCGTGTACTAAGCACGGTCAACGCTACGAGCGTAATCATCGTCTCCGACGGCGCCGAAGATGAGTTTATACTCCCCATCGTTCAATCCCGCATAAAACTCGACGGCGTCAAACGCGTAGTTATACGTCAGTCTGAAAGCCTCGAAAGCACCTACTACACGATCAAGAAGCTCTTCGAGGATCCGAAGATTGCGAACGCTATTTTTATACCTATCGGACTCGTATTATTATTATTTGCAATACTCTCTTTTGCTGGACACCCTGAGATTGCTCTAATTGTCATAAGCCTATTCATCGGCGTGTATCTTCTCTTTCGAGGACTTGGCCTCGATGACGTTCTCGAAGGCATCACTCAAAGTGTAAAGTCTTCATTTTACGGAGGCAATATCTCATTCGTCACTTATATGGTGGCCCTCGCTCTGGTGATTATCGGAGTTGCACAGGGCGTCATTACGACCTTGAGTTTGGACTTCAGCATTTATGGCGGTGTGCTGACTGCAGCTGTCTTCATTAACACCGCTGCATGGTGGTTCGTCGCTGCAGGGGTTATCGCGACCATCGGCCGCGTAATCGACGCTTATCTAAACGACACGAAACACGTATGGCGATACGTAGAGTATCCCTTCTTCATGTTATCCACCGGTCTGATCCTGTGGAGCGCAAGTATCCTTATTTTAGCACTTGGAGGAAAGCCAGTTCCAGTGCTCAACCCAGCAGACGTTCTCGTAATACAGACTTCGAGAAGTATCGAGATTATTACTGGTTTCCAACTGCTCATGTTTTCAGTTGCCGGCGCTATAGTAATCGCCTTGATTGGTATCGCCATTTCCACGCTCGTAAAAAGGGGGCAAGAGCCGCCCGTCGCGCAACACAGCTCGCCCAGTCCGAGCGATAAGTAACTATCAACGCACAATCTCGACGTATCGTCGACGCGATCAATCGCGTTCTCGCATCAGACTCAGGACATCACTCAATATTGCACTTGCCGTCTCAATCGAGCCCGCGCCTTTCCCGGCGACGGTGATCTCGCCTGCCGTATCGGTCAGAATTGACGCGGCGTTGAGCGTACCGTTGACGTTGAGTGGGTGTCCAAGAGGAATCAACTTTGGAGAGACCGTGAGCTCTTGAACGTCGCCAATGAGTTTCACTACAAAGCCTCTCTGCCGCGCAAGTTGTAGCGCGTCCTGCGTGATCCGCTCAATGCCGGTTAAGTTCACGTCTGTAAATGTAGCGTTACGATCAAAAAACGCGTTAGCCAATATAACGACCTTACAGGCTGTGTCAATGCCAGTCACGTCATACGTCGGATCCGCTTCAGCTATACCCATATCTTGCGCTTCGCTCAAGACTTGATCGTAATCGAGCGCCTCCTCGGCCATTCGAGTGAGGATGTAATTGCACGTGCCATTGAGCACGCCCCGTATACCGAGCACCCGAGCGCCTGCGAGGGTGTCGCGTATGAGGTTGATTATAGGCATCGCGCCACCAACGGTCGCCTCGTACCGCAACCCCACCCCCCGTGTGCGAGCAAGCTGCGTTAACTCGCCAAAGGCGGCGACCAGAGGGCCTTTGTTTGAAGTAACAACATTTCGTTTGTTTTTAAGCGCTTCACGAAAGTGCGTCAAGCCTGGCTCCCCGTCATCTATATTCGTAGGGGTTACCTCCACGACAACGTCGTGGTCAACAGTTCGTATGACGTCGAGCGCAGTTAGATCAGAATTTGCGATAGGCTGCCCCGCTCGTTTAAGCGCAAGCACGTCCTCTAAGTCAGGCATGAGCGCAACCCCTTTTGAATCGGCAATGGCTACCACCCTCAACTGAGGCATGTTTTGCGCGACCTTCGCGACTCCTTGCCCTACGGCCCCAAATCCAATAATAGAGAGATTAAAGAGAGACGTGCTATCCTGCATTGCTCAGACCCCCGGATATTCCACTCTCATCTATTGGTACGATAACAAGCAGATCCTTGCGCTCAGCGATATCTTTGAGAATTTCGACTGACTTTTTCAGTTCCTCCTTCCCGGTAGCCATTATTGTGACAACAGCTGACGAAGGATCGTCGATGGCGGGCATTGATAGACTAAGGTCTTGAACTTCAGCAAATCCTGTGCTATCAATTTCATCGATCGTTTGCATCAAGTCAGTATGAATGATGTGCCCTATGAGCAGTATGTGTATCCTAGCGCGTAGCCTCATTTTGCCTATCCGCACGATCGTTGCGCCGCTCTTTTCAAGTCCTTTCTGAAGCTCTTCGAGCATGTGTTCTTCGATATCAAAAACCACGGAAACCGGCACCGTATTGCGAAACGTTTTCTTGTCATGATGGTGAACGACGCTCAGAACGTTCCCACCGAGGTCGGATACGGGAGTTAATACGTGCATAAGCTGACCAGGCGTGTCTTGCAGCTCCAAATCCATCGAAATTCTCATATTCTCACTCCAAGCTTGGGTATATAATATGCATTAGTCTAATAACCCTTTTCCATGGTAGCGTCAGATTACGACATATTAAAGGGCGTCATGCAGCGGCGCCGCTCTGTGAGACGGTACGCGCGAGAGACGATCAGCGACTCGCTGCTAGATCAGCTTCTCACAGCAGCACGGCTCGCGCCTTCCGCTGGTAACCTTCAAGCACGTGACTTCATCATCGTCCGCGACCCCAATATGAAACGCGAGCTT
>JBAXDW010000063.1:0-8126 GCA_037140755.1 Methanobacteriota archaeon | reverse complement strand
CAGGATAGTATAAGCCCGGTTCAACTGTGACAACGTTGCCTTTCTCCAGAAGCCCCCCCCGTTTGCTGAGGAATGGAAGTTCGTGAACCTCCAATCCCAGTCCGTGACCTGTGGAGTGAATGAAACCTTGACCTTTCTCAAGGTCCGTCTGGAATCCGCTCTGTTCGAAGTGATCTGACACGGCTAGGTGGACCTCTGCTCCGCTAATCCTCGGCCTTAGCATTTCAAGGGCAAGGTTTTGTGCCTCTTGAACTGCCGAGAACATATCGGAGAGTTCAGGCGGGGCATCTCCACGCAGCACCGTGCGCGACATATCTGCGTGGTATCGCGATGCTATCGATTGTGGAAAAACATCAAAAACGATCGCAGAATTCGCTTTCACCGGCCCTGACCCCGTCAGATGGGGTAGCGCGGAGTCATCGCCACTCGACGCGATGACGTCTTTTGGTGTGCAAGCGTCGTTTATGAGCGAACAGCCGATCGTGCTCTTTAATCGCTCCGACGTAAGCACCCTCCGTTTATACCGCAAAGCGTCATCACTGACTTTGCTGTGGGCTAAGATAGTGAGTGCGGATGCGAGCGCTTTTTCGCTAGCGCGCTGCACTTGCGCCATCAGTTTCAATTCTTGGGCCGTTTTTATGGAGCGTAGAATTTCGATCGGACCAGATATCGGCTTTAGCTCATAACCGGCACGCCGCAGCTCGTCAGCCAAACCTATCGAAAAATCAGCATTAACTCCCAAACGCTTGATCTTAAACTCTTTCAGAACTGAGGCAATCATGTTGGGTGCGCGATCGCTTTCTCTTTCGCGAAAATCTCTCTGAAAATCCTCTCTTGAATGCACGTGATCAGCAATTGAAGATCTAACGGCCCTCGCTTTTTCCATGCTTGAGACTACGAGGATTGATTGTTCGCCGGAGCGTAAAAAAAGGAATGGATCATTATCGAAGAACTTTGTCAAGTAGTAAAGATTTGCGTCCTGCGAAGAAGCTGCGTACTGCGCATAACCGTCGAGTTGAAGCTCGGCGATTTTTCGATCGAGCGTGTCAGTTTGAATCGAATTCAAGTCTTTCCCCACTAAGCAAGGCCTTTGGATGACTCCCGGTTGGGAGTAAGTTGCGGAATGTGATCGCATGCCCTCAATGCGGTAGCGTGCACCTCAAACAGACTGAAAGATGTGTATGCGAAACATTCAATTGCTCTCGATACCGCGTCAGTACGGCCGAGACAGAAGGGCCCGGATGCTCGTTGATGCGCCGCATATGGGGCAAAGCCCTTCCATAGGTTCGGTCTCCCCCAATATGTCAGCGTTACTTAACTCTTGAAGCTTACGCCCGCAGGACTCGGATCCACACCACGAGATCTGAAATATGCCCGGTTTGCCGTTTGCTTGCTCGGGTTTCTCTATGGCCACCGTATGTGCAACGAGAAACGCTCGAGCTTTTTCGGCGATGTGTTCCAAAACATCTGTCATCGCTTGAGCGAGTCGAAACTGCAGTTCAGAGCGTTTGACGCTCTCTTTTCTTCTTGTATCCCTACGTACAAGGGTAACAGAACTTTTCGAAAGATCTCTTGGGCCGATTTCCAACCGTATTGGAACTCCCTTTTTTTCCCACTTGTAAAATTTGGCGCCTGGCCGGTCGTCGCATGTGTCGATAACAACCCGATAGCGCGATAGTTCGTGTCTAAGTTCGCTGCAGGCTTCTAAGATGGCCGCACCGTCAGCCTGTTTGCTATAGATCGGGATAATAACGACCTGAACAGGGGCTATCTCGGGTGGAAGTACTAAGCCCTCGTCGTCGCCGTGGACTGAAATGACGGCTGCGATGCAGCGTTCTGAAATACCGTAGCACGTCTGATTGACGAACTGTTGGTTGCCGTGACGATCTTCGTAAGTAATATCAAAGGTCTTTGCAAAGTTTGTGCCGAGATGATGAATCGTACCGACTTGGAGGCTTCTCCCATCTGGCATGAGCGTGTCAAAAGCGAGTGTGTAATCAGCTCCCGGGAACTTGTCCCACTGCGGCCGACGCGAAACGATATATGGAATGCCCAGCCGGTCGTAGAATTCTTTGTATAAAGCCACAGCGGCGTCGGTCTGCAATTTGGCTTCCTCCCAAGAGGCATGGGCGGTATGGGCCTCCTTGAAGCTTGTTATCTCTCGCAGGCGAATTAGCGGTCGCGTGGATTTAGTTTCATATCGAAACGTATTTACCAGCTGATAAATTTTTAGGGGCAGATCTGCGTGCGAGCGAATCCAAATGCTGAACATGGGATAGATAGCGGTCTCGGAAGTTGGCCGCAACGCAAGCGGGATGTCTAATTCCCCAAAACCACCCCTGGTCACCCAGAAAACTTCTTCTTCAAATCCTTTGATATGCTCTGATTCTTTAAGCAGCTCATTTTCTGGAATAAGCAGGGGGAAATATGCCTCCTCATGATCTCTATCAAGCAGCGAGCGGAGCATGTCGTAGGTCAATTGCCGCAACTTGAAGCCGAAGGGAAACCACACATAAAGTCCTTTAACTGGGTATCGCACGTCCATAATTTGCGCTTCGATCAGTAGGTCATTGAACCATTTGCTGAAACTCGTCTTCTTCACCTTACCACTCCTGAACTATCGAGCGCGCAACTGGAAGGCGTTTCCGTCTCAAATATGTTATATACCCAGGGTCATCCGCAATGTGTCTCTTATGGCAGGCGCAAGGCCTACCGTAAGAATAGCGAGCTTTACGAGCCCTGTAAGATTCTTTGACTCGGTCTTTAAATACTGATCTATTATGAACAGCACGGGGATGGTCACTGCGAGCTTGAGCGGATACATTACGAAGGCCGTACCCGTTGCTTCTATAAGAAAGTTCGGAAGCACGTGCTTCTCTGCATAGGGCAGAAATGTGAGGCCAAACGACGTAGCTGTCGCGTCGAGGAGTTGTCCATCGAGCACGAAGGCGTTTAAGCGATCCTTTAAAAGAGCGAAGTTTAACAAGCGTGCGATCGCGTAGACGAAGAAGCTAAGGGCGACGCCGACCGACAATATGAGCGTCAAAATCCCTGCGTTAAACGACGTTGCAGTTGTATAGAGGAGCCAGACATTCAGGCCACTCCACGCGACGCCGATCATCGCGAAGGGCCAATAGTAGTTGATGTGGACTGCGCGCTGCAATCCAACTGATAATAACAGCATCACGACGCACACAAAGAATATGAAGAAATAGATCAGCGGCGTGATTAGGAGAAACTTTAACGGCACGGCAACGATGCCAGCGTCTTCGATGACTCGCAACGAACCTCCCACAAAGATATAAGGAGATACGGCGAATATAAACACCTCATCAACCGTGATGTCTAGCTTGTCGAGAAGTTTAACGACTCCAAATAGGCTGAGGCCGAGAATAATGGCCCAAGTAATCGTGTTAATTGGGTTATATCCGGTGTCGTATATGATGGGGTTTATATAGTACTCGTTTACAAAGTTCCCTAAATCGACCGCCAAATGATCACCGATGAAACAATGGATGTCGCTCCCTAGAATAGTGGTAATGGAACAGGACGCTATACGCGATACTGCCAACGTTCTAAGGGAACTTAAACTTGATGGGGACGGGTTAGTAGTTTGCGGAAAGCATACATGTGCATTTGGACGACAGATTGAGGGCTTCCTGAAGAACGAATATCCGGCCGAAGTGCTAGTCGCTGGTTCTGCCACAATGGCCGAAGTCGAACGAGTCGCAAGTCACGCTGTGGATAAAAGCTTTATCGTCGCTGTCGGTGGCGGCAAGACCATAGACATCGCTAAACTTGCTTCTGTCACAGCGAACTTGCCTTTTATAAGTGTACCTACTGCAGCAAGTCACGACGGAATCGCCTCGATGCGCGCTTCTATACGTTTTAGTGAGGGAACGCAGTCTATAGAAGCTCAAACTCCGCTAGCAATTATTGCAGACACTCGGATCATAGCTCAGGCGCCGCATCGGCTGCTTGCTGCAGGTTGCGGCGATATAATATCCAACTATACTGCGGTGAAGGACTGGGAACTCGCTAGGAAACTGCGAGGTGAGGAGTTTAGCGAATATGCTGCAGCGCTCTCACTTATGTCTACTGAGATAATTATCAACTCGGCTAGCCAAATTAAGCCTAATTTAGAGGATTCTGCTAGGCTCGTGCTTAAAGCCTTAGTTTCGAGCAGCGTTGCTATGGGCATTGCGGGTTCCTCTCGTCCCGCTTCAGGCAGTGAGCATAAGTTCAGTCACGCGCTTGACGTAATAGCTCCAAAACCGGCTTTGCACGGCGAGCAATGTGGTGTTGGAACGATTATGATGGCGTATCTCCATGGTGGTGACTGGCAACGAATTCGGGAAGCTCTGCAGAGCATTGGCGCACCAGTCAATGCTCGAGATTTGGGGATAGAGGATGAGTACATCGTTCAAGCACTGCTTCACGCAAAGGACGTCCGCCCGGAGCGTTACACGATCCTTGGCGAAGGATTGACAAGAAAAGCTGCGGAAGAGTTGGCAAGGGTTACAATGGTGGTGGGGTAGCTACATTGATATCTTTATAATGCAACAGAGCAACCTACTTTCGTCAGGCCGCAGCGTGCGTACGCTTCAATAACAGGATTGATAGCATGCCAAAAGGAACCGCCAGCATAACTCTAATCGGTGTAGACTTGGCCACGATTGGCACTGAGTTTGTATTCAATGGACCTGCAAACGAATGCGAGATGTGCAAGCTTAAAAACACGTGCCTAAATTTGGACGTTGGACGTCGCTATAGGATAGTGACCGTACGTGGGAATACAAAGCACGATTGTGCCTTACATGATATTGGAGTAAAAGCTGTGGAAGTCGTTGAAAGCACAAGCGTCGTCGCAATCGATTCTAAAAACGCATTTGTCGGCTCGAGAATCTTGTATAAGCAGAATGAGTGTGAAGTCTTTAACTGCAAGGTCTATGAATTGTGCCATCCGACCGGGCTACTAGAGGAGAAATATACAATTTCTGAGGTTCTCGGTGATACACCAGATACCTGCCCTGAGGGCAAATCATTGAAACTGGTTGAGCTAAAGAGATAACGCCTCATCACTTGAAGTGACGTGCTCCTGCTTGTGTTGGCCCTCGATATTCAGTAAACAATTACCGGCTGATTATTGCAGGAAAGAGCAAAAAACGTCTATCTACGGGCGTTCGAGACCCACAATAAACACTTCATTCATTTTTCGCAGAACGCTAAAGGCCCGTGTTATGTGTGTTAGTCAGGGAGCCCGCGCCTCCTTCGTTCCGCGCTCTTCCGATTGTTGATCTGTGGTTTTCTCTACAGCTTCTTCGCTGACGGGTTCGGGTTGTCTATGCACTTCGACGTAGTCGACTTCGTCCACGGTAGTAAAAAGCATTATCTTTTCTGCAAGGAGCTTCTTGTAAAGCTGAACTTGTTGGTTAAATCCTAATTCGTAGGGCACGTCGACCCTTACTCTTTTCCTGACGATCGAAACATCGAAGTCTTTATTCAAGTAATACTTGAGTAAACCTTTGACCTTTTCGACAGTTTTGGCAATGATCTCTTCAATCTTGTATTGATAACTGACTGTCTTGCCCGCATACAGCGAATTAAAATCTACCCGTACTCGTCCCCCAACTACGCTCTCGACCGTCCCGGTCCTGTTGTCGAGCGAAACTCGCATTCCAGGTGCTGGTTTCTTTTCGAATCTGCGTGTAGGGACGACCTCAATCAATTCAGGCTTTCGCTCGCCAAACGCGTCTTTTGGCGGAATATTAACCTGTCCTTCGTAGCCAGCTGCTTTTCCGATCAAATCTTCGTCAAGCCCCTTGACTACCATATTCTCTCCTGCGACGATCGTTATTGGCGCATAGGTTACGCCCTCAGCGAACAGCTCATTCTCCTCGGCAATATCTTCGTAAGTGGTGTCAAAAACATCGCCGTTGTCTAAGCGGCCGGTGTATGATAATCTGAGGAAATCGCCCCTTTTAACACTCATGGTGGATACTTGAGGTTTATACTAAAAAACCCTTATCCTTAAAATATCAGGCTCGAAGTTGAGGTCGCACACTCCGATGGGGCCTTTAGGGGTGCACTCAAGTTAATTTGCCAACGTTAACATATAATGCCAAGTTGCTTTAGTTCAAGCGCCAGCTCTTCTACCCCAAGAGATCAAGCGCTGAGATTCGTGGCAGGTGAGCATCTACAAAACCGCAGTGACGACTGCGAGATACGACTTCGTCGCGCTTTAGAGATCTGTCCAGCCACATTTTTGAGCTCTTGAGTTTCCCGAAGGTTGCGTGACTGCAAGACGAAATAATTTTCGTTTCACAAAACTAGCGTAGCGTGCGGGCATCTGCGAATCGTGTTTGAGGGGGCTGCGTAATAAAATAAGATATCCGTGCGACTTGGGTGTCGCTTCGACTCAACTTTGAATCAGCGAGACGCTTGCCTTCTCTTCGGGGAGGATTTTAACGACCGCGGCCAAGCCGCGAGCAGCCATTCCAGGATTCACGATCGTGGTTTTACCGGCGACAAGCGTGCCGCGCTGCTCGTGTATGTGCCCACACGCGAGCGCGTCGACAATGCCAACTGCGCGAAGAATTGCCTCACTTCCGACGTGTCTTGAGTCAACTACGTCTAAGAATCCTTTAGGGGGGGTGTGTGACAGCAAAACAGTCGTCTCGCCGACATCTGTCAAGAGCCTATCGACATAACTCTCCATTTCTGCTTCACTGAGTTCAAAAGGGGTATTGAACGGCGTGGGGTTGGATCCGCCGATACCTAGGAACTTAATGTCATCGTAGTCAAAACTCTTTAGATGCAAGTTGACTGCAGGCGATTCTTCTATCGTCTCAACAATCGTAGGAAGGTCACAGTTTCCCGGTATAATGAGTGTAGGTACATCCTCTCCGATCAGCGAAAGCAGTTCCTCAACAAGGTTATTCGGTCCGAAATCAGTAACATCTCCGATTACGCAAACGGCGTCAACGTCTCCTGCTTTGAATAACAGCTGGGCGACATGAGAATAGACACCGTGTGCATCCGAAAGGACTAGAAACTCCATAAAAATCCCACAGCTCGACACTACGTATTACAGCCTCTGTTTTAAATCGTTTGTCTTTTAGTGTTGTATGCTAGCGGTGGTTCCCACCGTCCTGTAAGTTTA
Source organism: Methanobacteriota archaeon (assembly GCA_037140755.1). Taxonomy (GTDB): domain Archaea; phylum Halobacteriota; class Bog-38; order Methanoflorentales; family Methanoflorentaceae; genus Methanoflorens. The sequence continues at coordinate 964 of JBAXDW010000063.1, read as the reverse complement.
CCGTCGCGCGCCAGTTTGCCCAACCTTTTACGCACAATACTTGATACCTGCGCTGGGGCCTCATTTTCATAAGGCGTTCCTGGCAAAGGGGTGAAGTAGTGGGCGCGCGCTCGTCCGCCTTTCAAAACGATGGAGTCGATGAGATCGAGGCTCTCGAGTTGGTCAGCCGCAGCTTCAGTCGGAAGTCCAAAGATGAAGTCTACTACTGGCGACACGCCGTGGGCAGAGCAAATCTCGAGTGCTACTTCAACATGTTGCCGCAAATGCCCCCTGTTGACCTCCTTCAATACCTCATCGCTTCCGGACTGCGCTCCGATGTGAATCGAATTATTTGTGCAGTGTTCCTTGACGACCTCGAGAAGCTCGTCTGTTACAAATTCTGGCCGCACTTCAGATGGGAAGGTGCCGAAATAGACCCGACCCCGAAGTGACGTAAGTAACTCGGTAACGCTTGCGAGTTCAACGCGGCGCCCATCTGACCCGTAAGCGAACGCATTAGGCGAAATAAACCTTACGTCTGAAAGGTAATGGCTGTAGAAAGCAACAGCCTTCACGCTACGATGCCGCATTTTCGTGCCGAAAAGGCGCGGTGTTTGACAGTACTTGCAATTGTGCGGACAACCGCGGCTGATTTCAATAGGGGCTCGTAGATTCTCGTTGAAGGGCGGATAGTCGTCGAGTTTCACTTCAGGCCTTAGGTGGGTTTTGTAGATTCTGTCTGACTTTCTATACGCTATACCACGTACCTTATTCAGGTCGCTATCGTCCGCAAGTGCAAAGATTAGTTCAGGGAGTGTTTCCTCACCCTCACCAAGCACGACGAAGTCGAAGTATTCCAATGCCTCAGCCGCTTTCGCTGAAGGATGAGGGCCACCGGCTATGAATATCGATTGAGTGCGTGAGTTTGCCGCCTCAAGATAGACGTCGCGCGCTTGCGGCGTTGCGAAGCTACAGCGCATCATCC
>JBAXDW010000062.1:0-8261 GCA_037140755.1 Methanobacteriota archaeon | reverse complement strand
TTGACGAAATAGCCAACAGGAGGTTCTTTTTATGAAAAAACAAGTCAGCGTTTTTTTAATTGCCGCGGCCGTTCTCACAGCAGTGTTTGTTGCAGGTTGCACTTCGCAAACTGCGAGTCCAACGCCGTCGCCGACCACGACTGCTAATGCGACAACAGCTTCTGTAAAACCCATCGCACCCACGGCACTCCCGAACTCAACGGATCTTAGCTCGTTTTGGACGAGTTACATGCAAGACCAGGGCTATACTGTAGTTATCCCCTTCAATAAGAGTGTGAGCAACACAACAGGAAACGACCAGTATGTAGGAGCTTTAACCGACGGCAAATACGTTTTTGGTGCCAAAATAGAAATCACCAAATCGTCAGCAGACGCCGAAAGCGCGTTTACAGCTTCCTCAACTGCACTTCAGCAACAAGGCTTCACACCGCAAGAGACAAACAGCACATCGTGGATTGGGGTGAACTCGAACGACGGTTACGTGGCATATGTCACTCAGGATCCGACAGACAACTTTGTCGTCACATTGGTAGTAACGTCAATTGGGTCAGGTTAAGACCCACTTTCTTTTCCTTTTTTTGAGCGCTTGGTAAAGCTGAGAATTTACACAGTCGTTTTGCCGACTCTATGCATATACTCAGCACATAATGAACACAACTATCGGAGTATCTGTCCTTATACCGGTCAAAAACCGCTCGGATCTGTGTTTCAGATGATTAGTCAGGCTCATTACGAGGGTGCGTCTAAATACGAGTGAGGAGAGGATTGTAGCTAATCTCGTCCAGAAATTCGCTCCTACTGACGTTCACGAAAGCACAGTAAACCCCGAAGACCTAGTGCCTAACGGGGTAACGAAAGGATCTTACGGGTGTTGGGGGTATAGTAATAGCATAAGACTCGTGACAGCAAATGACAGAAAAAATTCAAAAAGGTGTTTCTGGAACAGCGTTTGTTGTAAATTACTCGCGGGCAAAAAAGGTTCACATAAGCAAAGATACGTATGCGGATCTTTGGGTCACTCCCGGATCCATAGTGCTGTGGAATGATCTCGCCACGAGTGTCTATCCGCATGATGACCTCACTCTAAGCTTGCGGAACCGATTCTATTTGGAGCGTCTCAAGGATTTCATTGACAAAAATGAAAATCCCGTTTGTTTAGGTGTTGCGTCTGGATTCTCGAACTACCCCTTCTTAGTTGAGGGCAAGTGTTCCTTCGTGGAATACGACCTTCCAAACATAATGGAATTCAAAAGAGAGAGAGTAACGCAATGGATGAAGGAAGGAAAACTCCCAGAGCGGAAAATAGCATACTTTTCGATCGATCTCAATGATGAAAAGCAGAGAACTCAGATGAAGGAAACGATGCGTCAGGCAATCCGTGACGATCCGTCATTCGTGATGATGGAGGGGATATCCTACTATCTCAAAAGAGAGGCACTTACAGATATCTTCAAAATACTAAGAGAGGTGCAAGAAAAATGCTCTGTTGTAGCCTTTGATTATTGGAAGCCGGATTCGATGGAATACCCCGTAATGGTGAAACTAACGGAGTTTCTTGAAAAAAAAATGGGGTTTGAAGAACAGGATTGGGATCTCATTGATGAGCTCTACATAAAAGAACGAACAGGTTACACCGAGATAGAATCAGCTGACATTGCCAAATTAGAACTTATGTATTCAGAAACGAGAGTATTTCAAGGAAGAGAGAACAAGATTCCAGCCCATTTCTCTGTTTTGAAGAGGGTATAAGCAACGGAATGCGAAAGTGCGTGCTTTGTCCGAGGATTGGAATGCGTGATTTCGCGTGTAACCACTCACTCTTGCGGGATTTCTCGCATTTTTCCCGGAAAGATCAGGTTGTCGTATAAGTTATCAAATGCTTCCGGATTCTGCGTGAGCATGGGGCTAGCTGTTTTTGATTGCACAGTATGAATGAACTTGTGGGTGGCGCAATCAAAAACTAGGATCAACCCTTTAAACGGTTTCCAGCTCAGCGACGATTTGGTCTCTAAGCGCGCTAAAATCAGGGTCCGTTCTGTTCCGAGGCCTTGTCAGGGGAACATGCACGACGCGTTTTAAACTGCGCGTCCGCGCTGACATAAGCACCACCTTGTCAGCAAGGAACACGGCCTCCTCGATGCTGTGCGTGACGAATAGGATCGTTTTTCGGTCGGCTTCCCAGATGCGCAAGAATTCGTCCTGCATCTGACTTCGTGTGAGCGCGTCGAGCGCGCCGAAAGGCTCATCGGCGAGAATTACCGTCGGATTGTTTGCAAGCAGTCGCGCGATGCCGACGCGCTGCTTCATCCCCCCTGAAAGTTCGTGCGGATAGTTGCTCGCGAACGCCTTCAGTCCGACGAGGTCGACATATTTGCGCGCGATGTATTCTCGTTCCTGCTTCGCGAGACCTTTCACCTCAAGTCCAAACGCAACGTTGTTGATGACCGTGCGCCACGTAAATAGGGCGTACTCCTGAAAGATCATGCCGCGGAGGCTGCTCGGACCGACGACGTGTTCTCCGTCCATGCTAATCGTACCGCTCGTGGGCGCGTCGAGACCTGCGACAAGGCGAAGCAGCGTTGTCTTGCCGCAGCCCGACGGTCCGACGATACACACGAACTCCCCAGTACGCGCGGTGAAGCTGAGTTCCCAGACGGCGGTGAAGCCCGCGTACTCTTTTGTGACCGATGTCACGGACAAACAGCCGCTAGTCACGCCCATCGCACCACCCTTCGCTGTACGAACAGCACCACTTCGTTCATCAAAAAGCCGATGATCCCAATCATTATGATGCCCGAAATGATTTCTGACATCCTGCCGCCCACATTGTACATAGTCATGATGAAGTAGCCGAGTCCGGTACCGCTTCCTCCTATGAGCTCTGCTGCTACGATTGAAGCCCAGCCGACGTCAAGGCCAATGCGTATGCCGGTGAACACGGAGGGGACGATCGCGGGAAAAACGACTTTTGTAAGCAACTGCCCCTCGTCCGCGCCGAGCGTCCTCGCTGCATCGATCAGGACCGGGTCGATTGCTTTTACGCCCGCAATGATGGTAACGACCGTCGGGAAAAAGACTGCGAACGCAACGATGAATAGCTGCGCAAGCAGCACGGTGTTACCATATGCCATAAACAGCACGTACGCAATCGGGATCCACGCTAGCGGGGGTATCGGCCGAAATATTTCAATGAGCGTGTTTGCAAAGTACTCAAAGTGCCTATTCCATCCGATAGCGATGCCGGTGGGAATCGCAGCGGCGAATGCTATGAGTGCGCTCTCGAGCACGCGCGTGACGCTCACCGAAGCGTGTTCAAGCAACGTATGTCCCATTACCGGTTCGCCGTATACGACAAGAATACCGAACGTTTTGAACGTATCCACAGGTGAGGGGAGCGCTAGCAGCTGGGTCATTGCGACCACCTGCCATACCAGGAGAAAGACTGCGATTGAGGCGATCTGGAGGGCCTTTTTAAGGCGACTCTCCCTCACGATCGGCGCGCTCCGCCATGGATGGCCGGTTGCCATACGGGCAGTGGGCCTCTCTTAAAACCGCTCGACCCGCTATCATCGAATCCGCTTCTAAACATCTCCTATTTGATGGTTATAGCAAAGTTGTTCTCTTCTGCCAACCGTCGCAAAAGGAGATCTTGCATTGTTCCGGCCCCCGGCGTCGCAACGTTCTTACCTCCTAGGTCCGCCAACCGTGTAATACCCTCGCTCGGCTTGACAACTACAGCAGACCCTTCGTTATTGACACCTTCTATGACATGAATCCCCACATCATCATTTATCGCCTTGAGCAGCGCCGGCGCCAGCCCGCAGTAGCCCATATCGATCTCACCGCTTTTAAACCCCTCGACAAGGGCAATTCCGTTGGCATAGTTCTTGACGACGACGTTCAATCCGAGGCTGCTGTAGTAACCGTTTTTAAGGGCTATCGTGGCGGCGAGTTTGTGACTATCGCCTCCGAGCAGGCCGAGCCGAACGGTAGCATTTGCGGCAGGCGGCCTCCAGTTCGGGTCGACCGCCAGGTTTGCGTGGACGGTGTTCTTATAGTCGCTTAGCACGAACGCGTCAAGAAACTGATTCATGCTGGAATTTCCCAAAGCAGCGACGTTTGCGCTGAGGTAGGACGCGTTTGCAAGCTCTCCGTACACCTCCCGCACGGCGTTGGCGCTCGGCACATCAATGTACTTCGTGTGATTGAACGATTCGCGAGCGGTGTTATAATCCACGCCTGTCTCACTCATGAGGTACTGAATGGTCTGATTGTAGTTACGCGGGTCGTTTATAAACTGCGTTGCTTTGACGTGTGCCCACACCATTCCGAGCACAGTATTATTGTCAAGCTTTGCAAGCGCACTTTGTGACACTGCGATGACGCAGCACGGATGGTCGGGCCAGATCGCCCCCGAATACGCGAGTATCGTCCCGGTGCCGGCAAGCGCCACCTGTGACGGGATCGGCTCCCACGCCACGAACCCGTCGATGTTGCTTGTCTGAATCTGTTGAACCATATCGCCCGTCCTCATCCAAGCCTCGTATATCGTTGTGCTCTGTCGTGAGGGCTGCGTTAGGCATCCGCCGGCGGCGAGGACACCCAGACATAGTACAACGATCACTGCAACTACGAGTTTTGCGGTCATTTTTCTCTTATCGTACTCCTGCCCTGTTAGTGATTAATGTTGCGCATTGCAGCACTCAGGCCAAGGGTTTGTTAGCGACCCCTAGGTTTCTCTGCCACAAGTTGCACAAGTCTGCTGACTTACGATCGAATGCACGGATCGTAAAAAACGGTTTCGTTGATGCTTCATGGATTGTTGAAAAGACTCTCTTCGTGTAAGGTGGATGAGAGAATATGCAGCAAGGAGTTAGTGGCATAGTTGTGCCGCTACAGCCCTAAGAGGACGTGTATTGTCTATGGTAGAGCGTAACCCGGCGACTGGTAGCGACGAAATCACGATGGGGGCCACGACTACCACCTTTACTGCGATATCGCGACAGCTGGGGTGGGATGATTGAGTCATTTACGTCGAGGCTAGTCCTAATAAACTACCTTCGTGATGGACTAAAACTGAGAGAAGAGAATGACAAATCTCGCCTTTTTTTGTCGTTCTTTGCATATCTACTCCGTTGCACTTAGTTTGAAGCTACTTGTGCCGTAGCCGTTGCAAGCACAAACCGTAAAAGCTAATACCAGATCTCACAGTGAAATGGTGGTGAATTCTATGACGAAAAAAACTGTCATCCTTCTGATATGTGCTGTGCTGCTCGCTTCCGCGTTAACGGCGGGCTGCACGTTCAACGCAGGGAATACGACGCCCTCAGCTTCGCCGACAAACACGTATGATAGTGCAAAGGGCTTTACGATCAAGTACCCATCAGACTGGACAAAGGACGAGCCAAAAAGCGGAGCGCTTTCTGTGCTTTTTGGAATACCAACGAACAACGCTACAGAGAATTTAAACGTGCAAGTGTGGAATCTCTCCGCAAACGATACGCTTAGCAGTCTAACAGCTACCAAACTTTTAGCCGTGCAAGACTTTTCAGACTTTAAGCAGATTGAGGCTGGAAATACGACCCTCGCGGGAAATCCGGCGTACAAGATCGTCTATACGGCAACCGTTGATGGAAACTCCTTGAAGATCACCCAAATATGGACGGTCAAAGATGGCAAGGAATATATTATTACGTACAAATCAGATCCTAAAAACTTTGACACCTACGCAAGCGCAGCGCAGCAGATGATCGACTCGTTCCAGATTAAGTAGCACAATCTGATTGCGATCGCAAGGGCTAAGCATTAGCTTGGCTTTTGATACGTCGCTGAGTGCATAACACGTTCAAAGGTGATATAACGGCCAATTTTGAAATAGCATACCTCTATATTCCAGTCAGCATTATCGTTGCGATCGTATGCACTCTCATCGACAAGCAGCCTCGGACGAGGCACCGTATGATCGAGGTGTTTCTGCTCTCATTCTTAGTGATAAGCGTCGGGATCGCTTCTTTTGTCGGCTTTGTTGGACACGTCTTTCTTGCTGATAGAATCGCCGCCGAAATCGGATGGGCGACCGGAAGCCCGTTCGAGCAAGAAGTCGCCTTTGCCAACTTGGCCGTCGGGTTCCTAGGCATCACCTGTATTTGGCTCAGAGGCAACTACTGGATCGCGACGGTGGTAGCGGCAACGATATTTCTTTGGGGGGCCGCTTATGGGCACATTATGGATATCATTGTGCACGGCAATTATGCCCCTGGCAACGCTGGCGGAGCTCTTTACAATGATATTCTAGTGCCGCTTATCTCAATCGTCCTATTGGCTGCATACATGTGGACAGCGAGGAACGTCAAAGGGGGTATATAACGTCCTGTGAGTATTCATAGAGCGGTATGTCCACCCCTGACAAATCCTGAGGCGCCATGATGGAAAATAACGCGGCCGTTCCTGGCAAGCTAACGTCTTTGTTTCGTTCTTCCCTCCTCTCTATCACTTTCTACGGGGGGTACTCTATCCTGATCGGCTGAGCGATTGGTGTAATTAAGGCAACCGGGTTATTCTAGGGGAAGTATGTTGGTCAGGACGCCACCCTCCGCAGCTAACTGGTTTCGCCTGCTCAGTCTGGCGGCCTCTTCTCGTTACGCTCCCGCTTTCGTCCCGCGATTATGGCAATACATCCAGGGGTCCGTAGGCGAGCACCAGCCACAGCGCGAAGGCAGTAAGCAAAAAGCCCACGACGGCCCCCGCAAGCGCCTGAGCGACGGTGTGTTTTTTGAGGTAGACTCTGCTCCATATGACGGGCGGCAAGAGCAATCCAAGCAGCGCGCCCCAATAGCCAAAAACAAATACAAGCACAGTGGTCGGTCCTGCGATGCCAATCGTGTGGATGCTAATTTTCCACCGCAGATTGACGAAGAAGAGGAAAAACGTGCCCGCAAAATAGCCAAACATAATTGCAGTCGAGAGCAGGGGCGCGCGAATGATCAGCAAGACCGCGGTGCCGACAAGATACGAAACGGCCGCCAAAAGCAGAGGATGGTTCCTGTCCGTTCTTGTAGGCACGTCCATGTCGTGTACATTCGTTCTCCTCGCCCAGACGATCAAGATGCCGAGAGGCACAATTGCGGCAAAAAGCGTCGTGAGGAACGTTAATGCGACGAAGGACAGGCCGTTTGACAGGGAGTGGTTGATGAGCGCGAACGTGAACACAGCGATGACTGGCGGAATCGTTGCGTTAGAGATTGCGGCGGCCCACTTACGCTTTGTACGATCCGCGGCCGTGATTTCCCCATTGAGCACGCGCCGTCACATGAACGCTGCAGCGGTTTAAAGCTTCGGGTTTGTGATGCTGCACTCTCGGCGAAGCGCCACTACTTTTGTCACGCAGTCGGCAATCACTTCTGATACACCAGAACGGCAATCGCCAAAACAAACAAAACGATAGCCACGCTGGAAAGCAGACTAAACCCGCTGATCACCTGCGTATAAGCATTGAGTGCGATCGCTGCAAGCATCAGTATGATGGCCACTTTGGCTCTTGTTTTCATAGGGGCCCTCAAATGTGTCCCTATTTTCCACAGAGTGCTATAACAGGAGCACCACCCCAGCAAAAACGTTTCGAAACGCAACGAGTGCCCCCAGCACAGAATTTGCGTGGTTAGACAAATAGAGAGCAGCGCTCATATTAGCAACGCTGATCGCCGCATTTATCTTGGGTGAGCTTTTAATTGGATTGTTCTTTCTATTCTTGTTGCCAGTATAGGGTGTGAGATATGGTATCCGCAGAATTCGCTAACCGCGGCTTCTGGTCTACGGTCGCCTTGGTATCGCTCGCGATGTTCCTGTTAATGATGCTGTGCGTCTTTGTCGTGATACTCGCAGCAACGTAATAGCAAACGGAAGCGATACGGCCGCTTTTCATTTGTCGTGGTCCCTGCTGTTACGTTCGCGATACCCGTCGGTTTGATAATCGGCGCGCTCATTATCTTTTTATTGATATGACCGACTGCCGACGCTGCTACAAATATGTCAAGTGCTAGCTACGCGGCGACCAGGACCGGGTCCCATATTGTGATCAGTACCGCCGCCTGCTGGTCGACCGAGCCGTCCACCCCGCCGTCGGCAATTCCGCCGTCATCATGCATGGACACCGTCAGCGTCACCGGCCCGGCCGCCGTCGGTGCCGGCGTGTAGGTCAGCGTGCCATCCGGGCTGACCGCTGGCTGGACGGCAAAGGACGACGGATCGCTGGCGGTCACGAT
>JBAXDW010000061.1:0-8379 GCA_037140755.1 Methanobacteriota archaeon | reverse complement strand
GCTCGAAGCGGTGTTTGTCCCAGGACTTCTCGATGGGGCCGGTGGGGACCTTCGATTCGAGCTTCACTTGGCGCCTCCCATAAATCCGAAATAGATCGGCATGCTCGCGAACCCGAGGAATATGAGCCCCGCGAAGGCGAGCCCCGCCTTCTTGAGGAGCGGAGTGTAGCGGGGGTGGCTGACCCCGAAGGTCTGCAGGGCGCTCTGCGCGCCGTGCGACAGGTGCAGGCCGACGCCCGCGACGGCCAGGACGTAGAAGGCGGAGTACAGCGGGGAGGCGAACCAGCCCGTCACATGGGCGAACAGGTCGGGCCCCTTCGCGCCGCCGACCTGGTACTTGACGGTGGCGACGTGGACGACGATGAAGGCGAGGATCGCCACGCCGTAGCTGATGCCGCCTGTGCCTAGGAGAATGAGCGCAATGATCACGCCGATTCCCAATAGGATATACGGAAGATTCTTCATCCTCCTAATTCTTTTGACATCTAAACGAAGATTAGGCCACTGCAGACGCAGAGATGGCCGCCGAACAGTCATGGGACGCGCCTTGCTGCGATAATCCAGTCGAGTGAGGCTCTCATCGACTTCAATCGCATCAAGCGGGGGTTCGTGTTCCAGTTGTCCGATTTGCAAAATAAAGCTCTCCTCCCTTGAACCATATGCGGTCGATATACTTATCTCCCCCTCATGAAGCTCCTGTTGGCCTAGAGGATTTGAGATTGTCGCTGTGAGTAGTTCTTCACCATCGACATATGGGTTGTTGCGATTGAAGGTTACTTTGTCTTTGACAGCGCCTCGCGATGAGAGGTACACATGCGTGGGGGCTTCGTAGTTAATCACGTCGATATCGAGCGTCGTCTCGCCGCCGGGCTTGAGCGGGAGCCAAATTAATGGTTCTTTGATTTCTATGGACTGCAATCCCTTCCTGTTGATATAGACGCTCTGCATATATTCACCTTAGTTCAGGCGGTAGCAAGTTGGGTATCCCATCCTCTATCGTATAATACACGCTACAGGCCGTGCAATAGAACGTGCCTTTAATAATCTCGCCTGCCTCCTCGCTTTCGACCTCTAGCACGAGCGGGCCTTTGCAGACAGGACAGCACAATATTTGCACCAGCTCACTTTTCATTTCCGCCGTTCTCCGATGCGCCCTAACTATCACGCGCGTTTAAGCTTCTCTTCTCTTAAATCGACTATCTCAGTTAACTCCGGTCCAGTTGAAAGCAACGTAAACGGAACGCCAACTTGCTCCTCAGCTTCGCGAAGGAACGTCCGTACCTTTGTCGACAAATCATCGTACTTGTCGACCCCTCTAACATTTGGATCGAGCTTATCGAGCCCTGTTATAGCAACCTGCGTAGCTCCGTTTATCATGGCAGAATACGCGGCCATTTTAGAGTCCCACCAGCCAATGCGCCGCGGCCGCCCGGTAACGGTGCCAAATTCCTCTATTTCTAGTTTTTTGGCTTCTCCTTCGCTCATTTGAGTCTCAAAGGGCCCCTCTCCGACGCGTGTAGGAAACGTCTTGAAGACCACGATCGTTTCGTCGATGCGTGTCGGACCAACTCCTACGTCGGCAGCGATCTGAGAGGCTGTCGTGTCTTTTGATGTCACATAGGGGAAGGTTCCGTAAAAAAGAGAGATTCCGAACCCTTGTGAGCCCTCCAAAATCACGTTTTTCTCGGCCTCAAGAGCTTGGTTTGTTTCGGCCGCTGCGTCTGTCAAAAACGGGGAGAGTTCTTGTACCTCTCTAGCTTGGATCGTCGTTCTTCTCGCTCGATCGGCAGCGGCTGGTCCACATCCAGTCCCAGTAGACCCGATCGTACGCGAAAGGTGTGGGTCATCTTTGTCGATAGCGATGTGTTGTTTTTCGATTATCGCGCAACGATAATCAACGCCGACGCGCTTCGCTTCTTCGAGCAACTTGGTTTCACTGAGGAGGACGCGTGGATCTATAAGTACGCCTGCGCCGATGAGCAGGCGCGCGTTCGGGTACAAGAAACCTGAGGGTATCATGCGTACGCCGAACCTCCGCCCGCTGACTTCGATGGTGTGGCCCGCGTTAGGACCAATTCCGCCGCGAGCGATGATTACCGGTTTGTCTGTAAAAGCGATGTGCGATACTATCTTGCCCTTCCCTTCATCTCCGAAGAAGCCTCCAACAACTATCGTGGACCCCATGCGCCGTGCCTCAAATCGATAAAAGGACGTTCTTTAGCGTGCAATATCGCGCCTGAAACGTCACAAACATCCGATCAACAGTATAGGCTCGCAATATAAAAAAACATGCTTTTAAATCCCGCGTCGTCCTCGATTGGAAAACGCGCAGCGAAGCACTAATAACAAAGCGTTTCATGTTAGTAATAGCAGGTAAAGCAGGTAACAACATGAAAGCTGATGCCGTCAAGATCGCAGATAACGTCTATTGGGTAGGCGTATTGGACTGGGACATACGAGCATATCACGGCTATACGCTGCACGGCACGACGTACAACGCGTATCTCATCTTCGGCGAGGACCGCATTGCCCTTATTGACAACGCATACCCAGGCACGTCTGCGCAGATGTGGGCACGGATTCGGGATGCATGCGAGAAGGAGGGGCGGCCGCTCTCCCTTGACGTGGCCATTCAGAACCATATCAAGCTTGATCACAGCGGGGCATTGACTGAGATTCACCGTAAGTTTCCTACTGCGCCGATTTACTGCACCGGGGTTGCGGTGAAGGGGCTCAAGAGGCACTACCCCGCACTTGAGGGGGTGCCCTTTACTACGGTCAAAACAGGCAGTGAGCTTGCGCTCGGGGGGAAGACGTGCACGTTCCTCGAGGCACCGCTGCTGCACTGGCCGGATAGCATGTTCACCTTCCTGAAAGAGGACGGGATCCTGTTCTCGAACGATGCCTTTGGGCAACACCTGTGCCTTGCACAACGATATGACTCTGACGTTCCCGAATACGCGCTCATGCAGGCCGCTCAGAAGTTCTACGCAAATCTCATTACGCCTTCGTCCCGCTTAGTGCTTAAGAAATTGGACGAAGTCAAAACGCTCGGGTTGTTTGATAAGATACGAATGATCGCGCCTTCTCACGGACAAATCTGGACCGATCCGGCCAAGATCGTCAGCGCCTATACGGACTGGGCGACGGGTAAAGCGAAGGACAAGGCTACGATCGTGTACGACACTATGCATTACTCGACCCAAAAGATGGCGCACGCACTCGCAGAGGGGCTCATTGCCGGGGGGGTTGACGTCGCGGTGTATTTCTTACACGCTGACGAACGAAGCGAGATTGTGAAGGATATCTTGGACAGTAAGCTCGTCCTGTTCGGCGTTCCGACGATGCATAACGAGCCGTTCCCGAGCATTGGTGACTTAGTTTATTATCTCCGGGGGCTCCGATTTGACAAGACGGGCCAAAAGAAGCTTGCCGTCACGTTCGGCTCTATGGGGTGGCGAGGCGGCGGGCCTAAGAAACTCGCAGAAGCCATTTCAGCGTGCGGCTTCGAGGTGCTGCAAGATTTGGAAGTTAATTATATGCCGTCAGAAAAAGAGCTTGCTGATTACTATGGGCTAGGCACACAACTCGCTTCACGCTTAAAAGGCTAAGGTCGCATGTGAAGCGTTGTATTAGTTTGCGCTCTTTTCAAAGCGCAAACATAGAACTGAGATAGGTCCGCATGGTCCTTGTCCAAATGTCAGTTGTCCCTATAGGCCAATATTGTCTATCTTAAACAATGTCGATAAAATTTGTGTATTTTGCGAATCCAAGGCATTTCCAGAACTATTTTCCCGAATAGAACTCATACAATAAGCTTTATATCGATTTGCATCATTGACGTTATATAACAACTTGATACAATAGCTATAAGGGGGGGGTACGGATTAACGAAGCAATAACAAAACCACATGTCAATGTTGTTGAGATGCTTCGGCTGTTGGTTTGCTCTGACCTCAGAAAAAGTCTTGTTCTCTCACTTCAGAATGGCTCAGCCACACTTGCAGATTTACGCGAAGCGACGGGGGCTAGTTCAACTGCCGCAATCCACGCACTTAGAGAACTGGAAAAGGAGCATCTGACCCACCAAGATGGTAATCACAACTACTTACTCACCAATATAGGCAAGATAGTCGCTTTGAAATTGGAGAGCTTCGTGAAAACAATAAACGTACTAACCCAGTACGGAAAGTTCTGGCTTGAACACGACTTAAGCGGTATCCCACAGGCTTCTATCGAAAACATCTGATGCCTTGAAGAGGCACACCTGCTCACGAGCACCCCTACTGACGTTTTCAAAGCATTTTCAACTTTCGTCACCTTGCTTGAAAACTCAAAACTAATAAAGGGTGTTTCTCCCATATTCACGCCAGACTTGGTCAATATATTCGCCAACCTAGCGGAAAAAGGCATACCGATCGAGCTAATTGTTACTCGCGAAGTGCTTGACAAAATGTTAGAGCTTGCAGACAGCAGCGCGCTCAAGAACGCACTTAAGACTAATCTCAAGCTGTTTGTGATTGAACAAAACCCGAAAACAGCTTTTACAGTAACTGACTATTTCTTTACGATAGGACTCTTCAGGTTCGATGAGTCTTATGACTATTCTGACGAGTTGCTAAGTTATAGCGAAGAGGGCATCAAATGGGGCCGTGAGCTTTTTGATTACTACCTTGGAGCATCAAAAGAATTCGATTTGAGAGATTAAAAAATCGGCCCGACGTTAAGCTCGATTTTTTGCTTTAAGCTCGCTAATACAAGAGCAACAATGTGTTTCCCTATGCAAAGGTGGTAAACCGACGTCTTAATGTAAAGTTCACTAACGCCTTCGATTTGAAGAGCTGCTTCTCGAAGCTGGACGCAGCTTTCTCTTTTCTGACTATCAGCTCTGTTTTTGCCGGTATAACAATAGCTTGCTTGCTCTCCGTTTCGTTCTTTCTTCAAGGTTTCTACAGCTTTCAAGCAATACTTGCATGCTTTTTGCTTGCCGTTGCAGTTTACAACCTAAACAAGTTGACGGACCTACACGAAGATTCTGTGAACGCACCTGAACGAGCTCGCTTCGTTAAGCGGTATCGTACCTATATCATTATTAGTATCTTAGTATCGTTGGTTCCTTTTGCGGCGCTATCGTTTGTGCTTTTTCGTGCAAGCCTATTCGATTTTCGCTGTTGTCTTCGGCTTCGGGATAGGTGCGCTTTACAGCGTTCGACTATTCGGAGTAAGATTCAAAGAGATTCTACTTGTGAAAAACGTCACAGTTGCAGGAACCTGTGTCGTCGGGGCTGTTCTTGTCCCATTTGGAGTGCATTTGAGCAGTCTTATCGCGATTTCACTCATAGCTTACTTCGTCTTTTTCACAGCCTTTATCAATAGTGTGTTGTTCGACGTCCGCGACCTCCAAGGCGACAAGCGTTCTGGCAATATGACCATCCCGATTTCGCTTGGACTTAATAAAACGAGAGGCCTCCTTCTAGTTTTAAATTCAACGTTTATTCCTTGGCTTGTCATATCGAGCCTACAAGGGTTGTTTCATGATTTCCTGATCCTTTTAGCGTGTAGTACGGTCTATAGCTATGGATACCTTCTGTATTTCTGCAAAAAAGATGCCAAAATACGAAAAACAGTTGACGCGCTAGTGGAGGGAGGGTGGATTGTTGTCGCACTACTGGTTGTGCTCCTCGCTTCGCCACTCGCAGCTTCCGTTTTGCACAATGACCTGCTCGGTCCCATAGCCAGCGTTTTCGGTCTGTCGCTTTGAAGAGGCTACTTTTCAGCATTGGGGGGCACGTTGCAGCGCGTAAAAGATTAGCTACATATGCTAGTTCGCCCAGGTATTGCCTCGTCAGACGGCGAGCACACTTAAACCGTCACTGTTCTCTGAACTCGCGCTACGTAAAAGCGCAGCTAGATATTGAATTGGAGACTTGCTGCTAGCGTTCGACGAACCTCGATACGCAGCAAGAACTCACCTCAGAGCCGACAAACAAGCTTTATGTAGTTTCTAACCATGTCCTATCGTCAGCTATTACACGCAGACGCTACAAGGAAGGGAAGCTATGGCCTACAACCGAGTTTTAAAAACGAATCTCGTGCTGCTTATCCTCGTACTGATCGGCATTGGTGCTAGCTCGTTCGCACTCTACGCCGGCAACAAAAAATTCATCGGGATACTCGGCATAGCACTATTTGCCCTTGTCCTCGTTTTTTGGCGCATCTTTAGTCTGACAAGAGACCCCAAGAAAGCCTCAGAACAAAAAGAGATGGATATTGACTTCGACTTAGACCGCATCCAGCGCATTCGGCCACCACAGAAGTAAAGCTACAGCAAGATTCAGCACCTTGCCAGTTTCCATCAGACGTTGATTGCTACGCTTCTTGCTACTTGGTCCCCTAGCAGCTGCCGTTTTGCGCTGCTCCGAGAAATGATTGTGCCGAGCACATATAACACGACGAATGGTAGCGGTCAACGAAGCGTATGCCATTTCTGATTACTGAACCACGCATTCCTAGACGGTAAAATCTTCACGCACCGCAGCTATCTGTAAAAGCCACTTGCCTAGTGTTGCGCCTCTTATACCTTCTGTAGGGTATGATAGCTGATCAATACAATTGCTAAGCTGAAGATAAACGCAACAGCAAGAAATGTGACGGTACCGTTTAGCGTGGCGTGCTAGGAGCAAGAATGGGGAAACAAAGCAAATAAGTAAATTGTCAATAAACGCCGAAAAAAAACCGAGATAGAGAGCGCGCAAGCAGGTCCTTGATCGGCTTCAAGTTTCTGACCTAATCGACCGGCGTCTGGCTAACGGCCACTTCGGCTATGGAGCTTCTTGATTCACTCATCGTCGGCTTAATGATCGCATCTCGACTCATTGATTGGTTCTCCAGAACAATAGATACGAGCTCATTCTTGGCTCATTGCCGAGATAATATCGAGCGTTTGATTAGCAATCAAGCAAGTGCTTCTCTGTCACTCGCCACGGCATTGATTATACCGCTTATCGTGGTTAGTTACCTCTTATCAAGTCCAGCACACGATGTGCACTGCGGGTTGCGCGAAATCCTGACTTTATCGAAGTTCATCATTTCGCCGTCATAAATGAGCATTTCGTTTTCCAACACGACTCCTGTACCCGTAAGTGACTTGATGGCCTCCGTCGCTTGGAGCAATGCTATTACGCCCGGGGTCGTGCCCAACACAGGAAACACGGCGCTCGATGGAGCGTGAGGGTAGATGCACTTGAGGCATGCTGTCTTTCCAGGAACTACGTTGGCAAGTCGCCCTTCGTAACCATATACTGCTCCGTGAATCAACGGAACACAGTGTTCAATAGCCGCCGCATTGAGCAAGTATCGAATCTCAAAGTTGTCCATAGCGTCTAAAATGACGTCGCAATTCTTCGCTAGCTCAAAGACGTTTTTGTCGTCGATGGCTAGATTAAGTCCTTCAACGCTCGATGTCGGATTGATCCTTTGCACTTTCTGCAATGCTGAGTTGACTTTCGATTCGCCCACATCCTCGTCCCAGTGCAGAACCTGCCGGTTTAGATTGCTGAGTTCTACGGTATCCATGTCAACCAGCTTAAGATGTCCAACTCCCGCAGCCGCGAGATAAAGCGCAAGAGGGGAGCCAAGCCCCCCCAAACCGGCTATAAGAGCGGTCGCCCTTTTCAGACGTAGTTGCGCCTTTTCGCCGAATCCAGGAATCATTATTTGCCTGCGATATCGCACGCGATCGTATTCGGATAAAGGCATTAATGAAGCCCCCAAGTTGAAAACTGACTTAACTTAAAAGCCGACGTTCCGTTTGACTTGACTAGCTCGAGAATGACCATGTTACATCTTGACTCTTTTTCGGTCGGTATACAGTGTCATCTGGATGTTCTTTCTGAATTCGTTGTCATAGAGCAGCTCAAAATTACCGTCTGGATCCTTGGACCGCAGGTTATAGACCTTGACCGTCTCCGAGTCGATCGAGCCTTCAAGCACTCTTCCCCCAGGGATGTCTTTCATCGGCTCATCAAGAATCTCACATACCTTCTCATCGCGCTTGATAAGCACGTCGAAAATCGTGAGGTCTCTGCGTTTCAACATGTCAAAAAGCGCGTCAGTGACCTCTTGGCGAAAGGACATCTTCTCTTGCCACAGGTCCGTAGCCTTAACGATCCCGTGCAACGCATCTGATACCGCTTCATCGATTTCGTGCTCGGTCATATCTGACACGTTCATCGAATACGTCTTGCCCTGCATAGTAGTAGAGTATGTATCTGTTCCTCTTAAACCTGAAGCCTAATGGTGCGCGCCCACCCCGACCTGTTCTTGGAGCTTTGGCGTAACCCACCCCCCGTCTTAAGCGCTGCGCTAACCGCGCCGGAT
>JBAXDW010000060.1:0-8414 GCA_037140755.1 Methanobacteriota archaeon | reverse complement strand
GTTGATCGGCTGCGGATGTCCACCGGCTGCGAACAACAAGGTGAAGAAGCCCCAAAACAGGAGCATCTCTCCGTTTAAACCATTTGCAGAGCAATAGACGCCGTCAGCCATTAGCACGAGCGGAACTGCCGCTGATATGTACGTCGTTTTTTCTCCAGAGAGAGCTCGGGCAATGTGTCCCCCGTCCAGCTGTCCTACTGGCAGGAGGTTTAGACTGGTTATGAGCATGCCTACCCAGCCTGCGAACGCGACTGGATGCAGGCTAGTGGACGTCGTCGGAACAACTTTTTCGATCAGCCCAAAGAGAATAGGGGTTCCAAATGCCACGGTATTCACCTGAGCGGAACCCGGCGTGATCGGAGGAAGCAAAAATCCGACTATTGTGACGGCTACAGCTGCTGCTAGACCCACAAGCGGACCGGCAATTCCTACGTCAAAAAGAGACCTTCGATCTGGAATGGCTCCTTTAAGCTTAATGAGTGCGCCGAGAGTTCCGACTGGGGATATAAGAGGCAGCGGTATGAAGAACGGTAAGCTAGCCCTTATTCCGCGACGCTTTGCGACGACATAGTGAGCTAACTCGTGAGAGCCAAGCACAAACATGACAGCTGCTGCAAAGGGCAGGCCCTTGTAGATACGGAGGGGCTCTGTGAAAGGGTTAACACCGTAAAAAAGAACCGCTCCGGTGAGCATGGTGGCCACAGCGGTAGCGATTGCAAGAATAACGTTGATATGCTTCTTTTCGTCAGCATCGCTACTAGGTGTCGCCATGAGAACAAACTCGCCGTGTTCGCGCTTCAGTTCCACATCGTAACCTCTCTTGGCGAAGTCATTCCAGAGAGTCGCGAAAAGCGTCTTGCTATCAACCTTCGGTTCGCCGTAATATCTGATAACAGGCCCAGCAGCTTGTATTTCGTAAACGTGGAACACGGAATTGATTCGATCCAAGTCGACTGGTTCGTTCACGTTTCCACCTCAATGAAACCTTCAACGCAATTTACTAAGACTTGTGATCCGGACTTAATGGCCGCGATCGGGTCGACCTCAAGTCTGTCGATGAGTGGTATGTTTGAGATTATCGCGCCTACAGCAACAATCGTTTCGCTCGAAACGTTAATAATCGCGGCTGGAGCTTTCCCGTTTCTTTTGAGTTGATACATTACATATGATCCGACTGTGGATCCCTTACCTTGTGGAAAAGTGAGAACAGTTCCCGCAATTGACGTACCGTACAACTCGTGCTTTGGATCCCTTATGACTCCCTCTTTGGGATCCACACCTCCCAAGAACGAGAGTGGTTGATGCGTAACCACAGCACTCCCTTCGCCAATTCCTTTGGATATTATGCGGCCTTTTATCCGTTGGAGCATAGAAACCGTCATTATTGTCTCTGGGTCACTACGTGTTGCATGCGCTATTGACACAGCTCGAAGTCGTTCCGAGGACGGTATGCGAATTGCACAAGCTTGGTCCATATTCAAGCGCTTTTCCGGAATTAACCATCATGCTTCGCTTTTCAAACGCTGGCGACACAATCATGCACGTGTCGCAGATAACGCGGGCGCCAGTCGCTTCAATGCGAGAGATTAATGCGCTGCAACGATCTGCCACAAACCGTGAAGTGCATATCCAGAGAGGCCGCGCGACGGTGCGTCCTTCTAAAAGCCGTGCAATCTCCGTGAGTTCTGAGCTTGAGCAGTGCGGACACCCTAACACCACGACGTCAGGTTCGCTCGACGAATATATGTCAACGTCTGAACGATCCAGTTCGATGATTTCGCTGGACGTCGCTCCCTTTTCCGGATAAAAAAGGGCCACAGAGCCTGTTGCGGCCATGCCGGCACCGAGAGCTTTCAGTTCATCATCACTTGGTGGGGTAACAAAGGAAAATTGTGGCACCCTTGAGTTAATGATCTTGCCAACTACGTAACCAAGCGCGCCAAAATCAGCTCCAGCAACAGGAAAATCAATGTTTATTGATATGTCTGGCACTCTGTTCTCATCGAGGTGATAGCCGTAGTCTGGTGTTTTTCCTACCAGTGCAGCAGCAAGTGCACTGGGCCCCCCTTCTCGATTGGTCCGCGCGCCGAGAACGGAGTTCGCGTAAGAAACGGCAGACGACTCGGACCAGCTCAAATGAGTCTCTTTTCGCGGAGCATTCACATAGTAGGGCGTACAGGTGCATTGGGCATCGATTCCGAGCAACTCGTATCGTCTGATAATGGCTAGCTGTTTTTCAACGAAAGCCTCCTTGATTCCCATTTGACGCCATTTGTCTCGGTCCATTCCCATGGGATTGAGCATTGTTGGAACGACAACGCTTCCAGTTAGGTCTGTCAGGTATTCTAACCCAGCGTCGCCGATGGTTTTATAAGAAACACCGGCGATCTGCGCGCTTTCGATTGGAATAAGTCTTTCCGCCCCATAGATATCGCCGAGAGCGACTAGGATCTCCATCGCTTTTTGTTTCACTGGGCCTAATTCGCCAGCTAGGACATCTTCGTCGTTTCGATTGAGGTGCATCACATGTACTTACGGTCACATTACTATAAAAACTAGAGGCACATCGACGGAACTGATTATGGCGCAAAAGCGACAAATACGACTCGCTGCGTGCTTCAAATCCGAGGGGACAACGCGCATGCTTGACACACACAAAGTCCCTCTAGTAGTCTGGTATTAACTGTGCTGGCTATCGTGCAAAAACAAACTAAGTTGGCCGAATCTGACAAAGACCGTGCTAGTTTTCCCGCAATAGTTATCTTGCAAAAGCTAATATCTATTGTCCGAGAACGAGAAACAGTACCTACGACAGCCGTAGAATAAAGGACTCGCGCGAAGCTTCGAAACCGCAACGTGCTCTGACATGGCGACATTTGTTGACGATCCAAAAGCGCTTCCAACGTGGCGGTTTGTATTCGTTTGCACAACAGAGCGCTGTTTGGATGAGCGACTAATCGAGCTTAAAGAACTCGAAAAAAAGTTTCCACAATACCACTACAACTACAAATGGCAGCACATTGGCAAAAACTACGTGGTTCGTTTGATAAATGTGACGCTACGATAAGCCCGCTGAGGTAGCAGCTGCGAAGTTGAACGCGCACACTCGTGAGTGAAGGATGTAAGCTTTTTGATATCCTTAGAAGCTGTCTCGCACTGTTCGTGAGAGTTTGCTTACGTCAAAACTTGATTTCGTTACCAAAAAAACGAAGTCGCGGTGAGGTGCCTGTTGCTGGCAATATTGTTCGGAAGTATGTCTCCGCGTTACCGATTCGCATGTCTTCAACTAAACCGTCTAAAGGTAAGGGGCGACGCACGTCCAGCGCGTGCGGAACATATCGCAACTTCAGACTATCAATAGTCTTGCTCTGTGCAGGCATCCTATTGATTACGGCTGCACTAGCTCTTATGTTAGGGTTCTTCTGAGAGCACTAACTGCTACGCGGCGCAGCCATAGCTTCGCTGATGTTAGCTGATGACGTTTAAATCGTCTTGAGCTATGAGGTCCTATCCTCTCTAGAAACTTCTTTTAGTCTGCTAACGCCGTCGATTTGGTCAATGACCTCAGCCACAGCTTGTGGCACGAGTTGTTTCCACGGTTCGTTACAGCGCATCCGTCTTCGAATCTCTGAGCCTGAATAGGCTTCCCGTTGATAGAGTGGGGATGACTTGACGTCGAACCCGGCCTCATTGAACAGTCGGATTACGTACGGATTGTTCGTGTAGACGACATCGAAAGGAGGAGTCATCGTTATTACGTGCGAAGCCCATACCGCATTTCTGCGGATGTCTTCAATCGGTATCACATACAACAAGGCATTAATATCCTCTAGCGAGCGCCGAACCATCAATATTCGTTCGCCAGCCGTAAACGGATCTGAAAACGTATGACTGAGCTGAGCACTACCGACGCCGACAATGATCTCCTCACATTCGCGAGCTATTGTTTCTAGGACTTCCTGATGTCCTAAGTGATATGGCTGAAATCGGCCGATGTAAAACGCGCGCATAACGTCTGGGATTTTTTTAGAAGTAGCGCATGGAGCCTAACAACGTTTTTTTCCTGCTGCGCGAAGTCGCATGTAATCGAACGTGTGTAAGCTCCAGCGTCGAATCTTATGAGAAGACTTTATGCGCGTCGCGCTAATAATAGTTGCGTGTGTCAACGCTTATCGCGCACGTTTGAGAGGGAATGATGACAAGCCTTGGATTTGCAAAGCATGTTCCAGATCTTGGTTTGATAACACACTACTCTGAGTTTGGGGAGAGTCCTGTACACAAAATCAGTCCCTGGACGAAGGCTGTTCTTCTTCCGGTCGTGGTTTTTGACATCACGGTCATATCGGACCTTCGCCTCTTACTTATGATGTTGCTTGCTGTCGTTTTTCTCTACTGGGCGTCAGAGTTACCGATCGTTCTTCTCTTCTATTGGTGGACTTTGCCGGCTTTTTTCGTCACAAGCATCGCGTTCCTGCTCGTCTGGAGCGTCCCAGGAGCATCTTTGATAAGTTATGGCTCGCTACACCTCACTTCAGGGGGAGTAGCTTTTTTCGTGACACTCATAATTAAAGCACTTACTGGGGTCACCTATAGCCTGGTCTTGTTGATGACGACTAAATACAACTATCTTACGCACATAATATCAAAAGTCTTGCCATATCCGCTGAGTCAAATAGCTTTGCTTACGTATAGGTTCCTGTTCTTGACTTTAGAGGGGCTAGAGTCAACAGTGATTGCGATGAAAAGCCGTGGGGGCCTTAAGCTATCGGGTCTTAGAAAGAGTGGTAAGTTCTATGGATCGGTTTTTGCCCTTGCGTTTATTAGGTCATTCGACAAAGCCGACCGCGTTGCAAAGGCCATGGAATCGAGAGCATATAACGGAAAGCTTACCTCGTCTTACGGTGTGCCGAGGCCATCCGTCGGTGGATACGTGTTTATTTTTGTTGCGGTTTTGCTTTCTACCTGCCTTTATTCTTCTGGGGGGTATCTCTAGACAATGTCCGATGATACGAAGCTAAGCGCATGCGAATACCGAGAACTTGAAGAAGATGAACTGATTCACGTCGACTGTCTCGAGCACACATATCCCGACGGAACAAGCTCTCTGCATAACGTGTGTTTTTCACTATTCAAAGGTGAAATAGTGGTTATTTGTGGAGCAAATGGCGCGGGAAAAAGCACTCTCGTGGAACATTTGAATGGCCTCATAAAGCCCCGTGTAGGGCGCTTGATCGTCCTTGGACAAGAGGTCACGCAGAAGACGGGCATCAATACCGAGGTGGGATTGGTGTTTCAAGACGCTGATAGTCAAGTCTTTGCACCGACTGTTTTAGATGACGTCATGTTTGGACCGCTCAACAAAGGGCTGGCAAATGAAGAAGCACGACAGGCTGCAATAGGCGCCCTAGAGAACATCGGCGCTGCGCATCTGATGGGGAGGATACCCTACTTCTTGAGCCAAGGTGAAAAGAGACTTGTTGCGATTGCGGGGGTTCTCGCGATGAATCCTGAAGTAATCGTTGCAGATGAGCCCACCAGCGACTTGGACCCGCTTCACTCGCGTCAGATAGAATCGGTCTTGTTTGAACTAAAAACTAACTACGGGATTAGCATTGTGATTGCGACTCACGACATGGATCTCGCAGCGAGAATAGCAGATCGGATTTATGTCATCGCAGAAGGTCAAGTTATCGCGACAGGAACGCCACGCGAAATCTTTTATGACAAGTCTATTCTGGCTAGGGCCAATTTGAATCAGCCCACAGCAGTGCGGATGTATGAAAGCTTGCGTCAAGATTGTTCATTAGCTGACGCGAAACCGGTCAAAGAGCACGACCTCACAGAGATACTCGCGCGCGCTCTCGGGAGCATTCAACTGTGAGGGGGACATAATCGCTACAACAGCAAGGAGGATTTCATGAAGTGGAAAGAATTATGGGGCGTTGATGTAGAGAGTTCAAAAAGCGTTTCACTGAGGATTAGCATCTCCGAGGGGGAAGATACCGCCAAGGTACTCGGCATTCGGAAGTGGGTGCAGCGTGGCACTGAGAAGTATCCAACAAAGGACGGCTTCGCAATACAAGTGACGCGCGCGACCCTCGATCAGCTTGTCGAAGCGTTAGAAGCGGCAAGAGACTACGCAAGCGAAAGCGAGTGAAGAACGCGTTCTGTCAGCAGTGAGCGGCAAAGTCAAGTTCAAAGCGCTGATCAACGCGGAAACGCGTTTTTAACACCGTAACGCTTCTATACTCATACGTCTTATTACGACTTAATGTCCGACGCGGAGCTCGAAAAATTCATACGAGAGAAAATCAGGCAGCTTGGGGTGGACGGACTGTATGACAATCCGAAAATTACCCTCGTAGCTGAGCTGATCTACGGAACTCTCGAGAGAGCTCTCGAAGCAGCGCTGAATTACGACATCATGGATGATATTATTGCGTTATATCGAAATCGATTCGATATGACGGCAATCAGTGCCGAGTTGGAGTATCCTAAGCTTTATCACAAAGCCATCAAAGACTATGGATCGTGGCGCGGCGCTTTGAAGGCTGCGAGGGCAAAGTGCGAACAAATGCGTGCAATCGAAAAGGATGAATGGACGTTTCCCAATTACAAAACACAGGAGTCGACTGAACGACTGGCGGCAAATGCCGATGCGGACAACACAGTGAATTCAAGTCGAGACTAAGAGCCCTAAGCGCGCGCCTTTTTGAAAACTTCAACAGTGATGATTTCATCGCGGAGCGCGGGTGTTCAATATTGTGTTCTAGGCCGTTTAGATAGTCTATGAGCGTATTGAACGCACAGTTTAGGTAAATATTTATATTTCACTCCCGTATGTAGAAGATAGAAGAAGAATCGCTAGTGATAAAATGGGTGAATACGACTTCGACCGCCTTACCCGGTATAAAAGAGTTGATGTACTTTCGAAGGCATTAAATGACGAAAACGAACACCAGCGATTTAAGGCAGTTGATGCGCTCGAATCTGTTGCGCTTGCTTCAGGAGATGCGGATTCAGCAGCCCGCGATGTTTTGGTGCAAGCTGCGACGCAGAGCGCACACGAAGACGTCAAATTACACGCTAAGATCGCTCTAAAAACTCTCAACACCTCGCAAGAAGGTCAAATCCAGAAGACTAACGATAACCGAGAAAACGGTCCGCAACATCCCGAGTCCAAGAAAAACACGATACAGAAACCGCAACACGAATATTACCGCCAAGCTGAGGATAGGCTTCTTTGCGAACTTGATGATGATTGTACGACTTTGATGGTCCGCGGAAGTGCCCTAAGCCCGCGTCATGGGCTACGTGCAATTAAGGGCGGGGAGTGGGACAAACAGGTGAAGGTATGGCGGTTTCCAATCAATCGAGCATCGATTGAAAGCCTCAAGAATGGTGACGTCGTATTACATCCGACTGTGCAGTGTTTATGCACATCTTCTCATAACACTTGGGCTGTGGGAACGCGTAATAAGAAATGGATCAAGGTATTAGGGGATACCCACGAGATAGAGAGCAATCTAAAACAGATTCCAGGGTCTCAATGGGATGACTCGGAAAAAGCGTGGCGAATCCCATTTAGAGCCGATTCCATAAAGCGCCTTATACGGATCGACGGTCTTTATGTCAGTCCGTTTATTCTTGACTAACTCATCATTTGTTTTGCGCTTCTTTTAGCAGAGCTAGCGAAATGAAGCTGTTGGCGAGCGCTCTTCCGCGCTGTCAAAAAAAGAAAAAGGAGTAATAGAGGGGATTATTACTCTGGTTTCGATATCAGCTTAGTCTTGCTAAGTATGGCACCGTCTCTCGAGTGAGGCGCTCTCTTCACCGTGTCATCAGCCTTTTCCATTTCACGCGCTTCATCTGCGAGTTTGGCCGCGGTACGCATCATATCGTGAGACGCTGCTGTAAGGGGTACGTACTTCTCCCACTCTTTTGTCATGAAGCAGGCTTTCACGTTGACGTCGGCGACCTTTGCTGCTATTTCGTACGCGGCGATCGCTTTTGCCCGCGCGTAGGGATTGCTGAACTCATTGATAGTCGCCTTTTCTGCAGTCATAACAATCTTAGGTAGCTCGCATTCTTTGCCCTCTTTAATCGCTGTGAGACAAGTATCAAGCGCAGTGTGGAGCACTCTAAAGGTACCAGTTGCCGCAAGGACCTTCATCAAATCTGCGTTGTAAATTGCCATCTCTATAGGATCCAACCACTCTCTCCTTGCCCCGATCATCGCGTCGGCGTTTATAAGGACGTATCCGAATCCGCCTTCCTCTTCAAGCTTGTCCTTCAGCTTTGGTGAATCCGTAATGACGACGACCTTCTTGCCTGCGGCCTTTAACAAAGTTCTAGCCTTTGTGGGGCCTGGTTGGGCTGCGTTAGGGGACACAACGACACACAAATCCGGTTCA
>JBAXDW010000059.1:0-8523 GCA_037140755.1 Methanobacteriota archaeon | reverse complement strand
AAATCTCGACATAGTTTTCGTATCCAGATGATTTTATTTGATTGAGGCTTGGGGGTCCGATGTCAACTCCCGATGCCGCCAAAAAGATGTTCGCTACGAGGCCTGTAACAAGCACCTTGTCAGCGCTTCCTTTCGAGAGAACATGTTCAATTACTTTGATGCTGTCGTCTGCCTTCGCCCCCCCGAGCATAAACAGTCGTGGCCGCTGAGAGGTGGTAAGCGCCTTAGTGAGCATTTCGACCTCTCGCTCCATCAACTTACCCGCTCCCGAAGTTAAGACCCGCGGAAAAGCGACAATCGAAGTCTGTGCGCGGTGTGCAGTCCCAAACGCGTCATTAAGATATAGGTCACACAACAGGGAAAGCTGTGTAACGAGATGAGTCTTAGCGAGATCTCCGACGGGGGCCTTGAGCATCTCTTCCGAACTAAACCTTACGTTCTCGAGGAGGATGATGCCCCCCATCTCCATTTCTTGTATTGATTGTCGGACGTTATGTCCGTAAATGTCGTCGACATACGTAACGTCTTTTTGTAAAAGCGAGGAGAGCTTATCGGTATGCCGCTCCATCGTAGTGAAATCCCGCTTCCCTGGTCTGGACTGGTGGGCAAGGAGCACCGTCTTTGCATCGTCCAAGGCTTCAATGGTGGGAATATGGCCGCGAAAACGGATGTCATCGAGAAGTTCTCCGTTCGGCCCAATCGGTGAATTCAAGTCAACGCGCACTAGGACGGTTCGTCCGCGCGTATCGAGATCATCCATCGTAAGAAATGGCGGCATAGTCAAACCTTATGTCGAAACGTAAGATATAAGCGTATCTAATTGTGGTTAAAATGGCTTCGAAGCGAGTTTTGCACCCGCTGTGAAGCCCCCAAAGTCTAGCAAGGGGTTCAGGCGGGAAAGAGTGAAACTGTCGGTCAAGCATTCAGCAGGTACCTTAACTATGGGGGTGATAACAGTGGGAAGCGCGAGCCGCAAGTGTCCGATCCATGGCACGCTAAGTTTTGCTACACCTATTATCCACTCTTTCTTGACTGGTTCGATGGGAGGCGATCCGCCTAAGAGCGATGGTTGATCGTAGTCCTGGTTGTTGTCGCCCTTAGTGATGTATCCGTCGTGAACAGCCGTTTGATTGTTTGGTAGACGGTCGCCAGCTTTTACCTCATACATAGCTCGGTGTATGATCGGCGTCGCATGCTCATTGCCATTCGGCCTATAGACAATGACGTCACCGTAGTCGTCGAAGCTCTTGTAACCAATGGGTTTCCCCTCCTTGTAGGTGACGACTGGCACTCTATTTAATCCTCGAATAAGCACGACGTCGCCGATGTTTATGTGGGGCTCCATGCTCCCCGATTGTACAGCCACCAGCGGGGTCACAGACCCTGAGTACGCATATACAATCGACACGATCACGGCGACAACGAGAAATGCAACTATTATATCACGAAGGAGCGCTAACCAATAATTGTCAGTCTTCCAGAATTTCTTCGTGCGTTCTCTGATTGGATCTTGCATGTATTTCAGTGAACAAGCGTAAAAACTTTACCGAGTTGGCTGATGTTACGATGATAGTTGCAATTGACGCTTTATATAACCTGCAGACACGCGGTTGGGAATTCGCGACGGCCGCGTCGAGCGCTTCGACGCTCAGGAGTGCAGCTTTTAGCGTAAAGAGTAAGCGGGAAGGAGGACTTTACCGGGGTGAATTTCCGGCTCACGGTCTTACTGAAGCATCCCGCCGTTCCCTACTATGATCCGAACTGACATAATTCAGAAGTTTACTGAAAGCGGCTTTCTAATTACCAAGGAAGCCGTTGTGATGATTCAGGAGAGCGATCTGCCATTGGCAGTGACCGAGCAGGTTCTGAGAAGCGTTGATGAATCTGTACTCGTAGTTGCTCCTACTCACGTCACGGTGGCAAAAGAATCGCTGAACATGCAGAAAAAAAATGTGAAGCCAATGGTTCTGCTAGATCAGCTAGATCATAACGAAGCAGACAATTCGGACGTCATGGTTCAGAGCCAAGTCAGTGATACGCACATTGCCGGTATGCAGCTACGTCAACGTCAGCCACGGACCATGACGGTTCTTGCTGACATTACCGAGAGCTCTAATTGTGTTGGCACATATGAGGAATTCGTACAATACTTCCGAAATAGGTACGACCGGCTCAGCGAAATCGTAAAGAGGCGGCTTACTTCCCGACCAATCGAGAGCTTGACGTATTACAACCGAAGACGCGAGGCTTGGTTCGACGATGAGTTTGCTACGGTCGGAAAAATCTCCATCGTCGGCATGGTGAATGAGACGCGCGACACCCCTAATGGCCACCGGATACTCGAGCTAGAGGACCCCACAGGATACTTCAGCGGAATTGCTTTGAAAGATAAAGGCGCATACCACGCAGCCCTTCAAGTGGTGCACGACGAGGTGATTGGCATTACCGGATCTCTCTCGTCCGACGGAAAAGTGCTCTTTATTGATAGTATTACGTGGCCTGAAATCCCTCCGCAAAACCAACCCACGCACTCAGCAATAGACGTATACGTGGCACTCACCTCCGATATTCACGTTGGCAGCAAAACGTTCTTAGCAAGCGCGTGGAAGGATTTTGCTGAGTGGATAACGTCGAGCGATGATGAAAGAGCGCAAAAAACAGCTTACGTCGTCGTGGCAGGCGATCTGGTAGATGGTATTGGTGTTTTTCCGAATCAAGAGGAGGAATTAGCCATTGACGACGTCGATGATCAATATGCTGAAGTCGCCTCCCTCTTTGAAATGTTACCATCAGACCTTTCTATCATCGTTTCTCCGGGAAATCACGACGCAGTGCGACAAGCAGAGCCGCAGCCTGCCCTTTCGACCGATTATGCAAAAAGCTTCAGCAACAACGTCACGTGCGTAGGGAATCCTTCGCTTATTGAACTATGCGGCGTCAAAATACTCATCTATCACGGCAGGGCTCTGGATGATATAATTGCGGCAGTTCCGGGCTCCTCTTACAGCAACCCCGACGGTGCGATGAAGGAAATGCTAAAAAGACGCCATCTTTCGCCGGTATATGGGAGTAGGGTCTCCATTGCGCCAGAGAGTACGGATCACTTTGTCATTGAAACGATACCTGACATTCTTCACAGCGGTCACGTTCACACCATAGGTGCATCGCAATACCGAGGCGTCACCGTCGTCAACTCAGGAACGTGGCAAGGCCAAACGAAGTATCAAAGATCACTAAACATTAATCCGAGACCCGGGATTATGCCGGTCTGTAACCTCGCGTCGATGGAGACGACATTCATTGATTTCTTGAAACATGAAGGCCGCCAATCCTCATAGACGACCAACAGTTTGACTGATCTCACGCTCGCAGTCGCTTTCTCGTGACCCTCGCTTGCTGACTACTAGGAACGCGTAGTGCTCGTTCGTTTCTTCCGCGCTTACTAGGGGGAACTATAGAACTTGAGCGCATGGCTCTGTGTGGTTAATACTGTTCCAATCGGCGGCTTCTAGCAACGTCTGCTGGGCCGCAGCTCTGCCAGCGACCTTAGATCGAAGCCATTAAATCATCCATCGAATATAAGCCCGGCGGCTGCCTCACTATAAATCGTGTCGCTAACATCGCGCCACTGGCAAACGCCTGTCTGCTGTGGGCCTGATGGCTAATCTCAAGCCGTTCGCCATCACCGATGAACAAGACCGAATGATCGCCAACGATATCCCCTGCGCGGATGGAGTAAGACCCTATCGTCCGTGAACGATCGACCTGTTTGATGATGTCGATTGCTTTCACTGCCGTCCCGCTTGGAGCATCGATTTTGTGCTTGTGATGTGCTTCAATGAGCTCAGCCGCGTAAGCTGCGCTTGGAAGCCTCTCTGACGCATTCTTTATCAACTGAAAGAAGACGTGAACGCCGATCGAAAAATTTGGAGAGAGTATTGCTGCTACATGGCCTTCAATTGCTTTCTTTGCTTCTGCAAACTGTTCGGGAGTGAATCCTGTTGTTCCGACGACGAGTCGCACTCCAGCACCTGCGGCTGCTTTGATGATTTCGACCGATGAAGAAGCGACGGTGAAATCCACCAAGACGTCGGGTCTCACGCTTTCAAGCGTCTGTGTAAGTTGCGACGCATCTGTGACCTTAGAGGTACAACTCTGTTTGTCAAAAGCGGCTACAAGTGTCATATCCGGCGCTTTTGTAACGTTGTCAATGATCAACCGTCCCATTCGACCACAAGCTCCCGTCACTGCGACCGTTATCTTGTCGTTCGCTGTCATACAGCTCCACCACGTGCTAATCTTAGTTTTCCCTCAGTCTGCGTAGGCTGCGAGCGTCGCTTTGAGTTTCGCGACGTTTGGTTCTGCCATGGTAGTAAGGGGCAATCTGAGCGGTCCGCCAGCAAGTCCGAGCAAATCACACGCTTTTTTGATCGGAATAGGATTCGTCTCGATAAATAGCGCTTTAAGAAGCGGAGCTAGTCGATAATGCACCTCGCGTGCTTTTGTATAGTTGCCGTCGAGGCAGAACTGTGTCAGTTGTCCCATCTGCTTCGGCAAGATATCTGCAGTGACGGAGATCACACCTGTGGCCCCTAGCGCCATCATAGGAAGGGTGAGTCCGTCATCCCCTGAAATGACGCAAAAATCGAGATCTTGGGTGAGCTCTATGATATTTGAAATCTGGCTGAAGTTAGCGCTTGCCTCTTTCACCGCCGCCACATTGCTGTGCTCGTGCGCAATCGTGCTGATCGTTTCAGGATCCATGTTAATACCGGTACGACCAGGAATGTTGTATAAAACGAGCGGAATATCGCACGCTTCTGCGATAGCGCCAAAGTGTTTGATCAATCCGCTTTTCATCGGTTTGTTATAGTAAGGGACGATTTGTAGAGATGCTTCTGCGCCCACATCTTGCGCGTAGCGTGTCAGCTTAATTGCCTCTGAAGTGCTGTTGGATCCTGTCCCAGCAACAACAGGAACGCTTGCTGCGTCAACTGTGACTTCAATTAGTTTCTCGTGCTCGTCGTGCGTCAACGTGGAAGATTCGCCTGTACTACCACATGGTACTAATCCTGCCACGCCCTCCTTCTGGAGATATGCGATGTTGGAACGCATCCCTTCGAAGTCAATTTCGTCTTTGTTCGTAAATGGCGTAACCATAGCACAGTATACGCCCTCAAATTTCATGATTTTCTCCTGTTGCCGATCTCTACTTTATGCGTAATATATCCGGCAACCCGATTTCGAATATTCTTGCTCTCGATGTTCGTGTACTCCGACGCGAGCAGCTTGTTCTTTTCATAATCAGAGCTGAATATCTCCCGGTGTTTGCGGAGTAGCTCTCCTGATACGCTTTTAATGTACGTTGGTCTGATACTTCCCGTGAAACCCCCTCCGTTCCTTCTTCTTGTTAAGCTGAGATACGTATTAGCTAATTATCTTATCGTCGACGAAATTTTTGCTACCTTTTCGGCCACGTGCTGCGCTGAATGGCCCAGTATATACGCTATCGGTTCCTTCTCTACACAACCGGGGCCGAATATGACGTCGGGGACGCTCCCGCCGTGTTTCAAGCTACTTTCGATTGCGCGGGTAGTTCCCCGCTCTTCGATTACTCCCCTAGGTTCGTCCGCTTTATCGAAGCCTTCCACTACGAGGTTGAGTGCGTGGCAGGCTTCGACAACTTCGTCTGAGCACCGCACGCTCATGGCGCTCTTCATATTGGGGTCGTGCTGCAAAGCAGCGAGGACAACACATGCCATATGACGACTCGCTCCAAATGTCACACATCCGACTGGCGTGATGGCACCCTCAACTTTCACTATTTGTCCCTTCACTGCTGCCACATCTGCTAGCTTCTTAGCGCGTGAAATTGCCATCGCTAAGTTGCTGCCGACCTCAGGTATAAGGTCGGGGTTTATAGTCTTAATGGTGCGGAGCCCCGTGTCTACATCCAGCAACGTGAGGTAACGCTCGGCCATATCTAACGTCG
Source organism: Methanobacteriota archaeon (assembly GCA_037140755.1). Lineage (GTDB taxonomy): Archaea > Halobacteriota > Bog-38 > Methanoflorentales > Methanoflorentaceae > Methanoflorens. The sequence goes on along the minus strand of JBAXDW010000059.1, from coordinate 2,531 downwards.
CTGCGACTTGGTTTACCACTCCGGACCCAGATCCGATACTTTCGCTGTGTTTTATTGCTTCGGTGACAAACGTCTTAGCCATCAAAGCACTTTCGCTTACGGAGTGTCCTTGAGCGAGAAAGGCAGCGACGGCCGCTGAGAACGTACATCCTGCACCGTGGGTTCCCCCTTCAATTAGCTTGCCGCGGAGCAGCTCAAAATCGCCGTCATACAGCACGTCAGTCCCAGACAAATGGCCTCCAGTCACGACGACTGATTTGGGGCCGAGGGCATAGATTTCGTGCGCGGCCCGCTTCATATCGTCGAGGCTATGTATAGCGACGCCGGAAAGCGCTTCTGCCTCTCGTATGTTCGGCGTCACGACTTCCGCTACAGGTAGGAGTCGCGCAAGGACGTCTTTTAGCCCCCCTATTATCAGCTTACCTCCGGCTTCGGCGGCCATTACCGGGTCAACCACGATCGGAACCTCATGCCGCGAAAGCTTATCAGCGACGGCTTCTGCAATCTCGACAGTCGCGAGCATGCCCGTCTTAACGGATCGAATATCGATGTCGGAGAGCACCGCACTGATTTGCGCAACGACGACCTCAGCGGGCAGATTATACACGTCAAGGACGCCGAGTGTGTTTTGTGCAGTAATCGCCGTAACAATGGAGGTTCCGAACACCCCGAGAGCAGCAAAGGTGCGCGCGTCTGCTTGCACGCCAGCTCCGCTTCCTGAGTCCGATCCTGCGATCGTCATTACTGCGAGCATCTACAGTGGTAATGCATTAGCACTTATATATTTATAATCCAGATCCCTTCTGTTGCGGTAAAAATCAAAAATAGCGCTCAGATGAACGTTTTTATGTTCGTAAATTCAGTTCCACTGGAAATGAAGGGGTTTGTGTGTTTATGTCCGAAGACGGGATACAAGCACCTTTAGAAACCATGAAGAAGATCTGGGACGAGCAGTATATGTTGCGCCCCACGTGGTGGAAAGGTCCGTACGATCTCTCCCCAATAATGCATTGGCTCGCGCTAGGCGCTGACGTGCTCGACGTTGGCTGTGGCTCTGGGAAGCATCTCGTGCCGCTTGTCAGAAACGGTTTCAGAGCAGTTGGGGCTGACCTTTCCGAGCAAGCATTGGCGTTGCTCGATCCGCAGTACCCGCGCGTAGTTGCAGACATCCAGCGGCTTCCGTTCTCAGATCGTAGTTTCGATGCCGTCATGTGCTATGGGGTGCTCCAACATCTTGCGCTAGCTGGGCAAGTGAAGGCAGTCGGTGAGCTGTTTCGAGTTTTGCGGCGTCAAGGCTTAGTGTTTGTCGAAGTTGCCGGACAGCTTGATATGCGCTATGGCCGCGGCAAGCGGATAGCTGCGGATACCTTTGTTCGAGAGGGGATCCCAAATCACTATTTTGCTCAGTCTGAGCTGTGCGAGCTCTTTCATTCAGCAGGGTTTGCGGTTCTGACGCTCGAAGACAAAGTTACAAAAAAGCAGTATAACGACGCGCTTCGCCGAAGGCATCGCATATTCACGGCGATGGTGAAGATCTAGAGTCGTTCGATCATGTCACGAGGATGTAGCAGTAGAAACACAGAATTTGGAGCTTGTTTTTAGAATGGGCGCAGATTCGGGGTCGAACTGTTTTCGATGGTTGTACCCGTCATGCGTAATAGACGGTGAGGTAAATATTAATGCCGAGAACGAGGGCGACAAGCCATACCCCAAGAGCAAGCCGCATGACGTTTTTGCGTTTGATACGGGGCCGGATTACGCGTCCGACTTCGAGGTTAATATACGCAAAGATGATGATAAGCACAAGCCCCAGAATGTGATGGATCAAGAGCTCGGGGTACAGGAAAGGAATTTGCGGAACATTTTCGACGTACCCGAGCAACGAGGGCAGCATTATCGCTACTATCGAAACGATCTGGACGATAAGGGCTCCTCGTATGATAGTGCAATGTCGAATGGCTCTCCCCCTGCGCGCAAGGTACACCGCTTCAAAGAGAAAGCCAATAAGAACGAGCTGAATAAGGAGGTTTGCTGTAGCTAGTGTCTGTATATCAATCGTCATATAGCTTCTATCGTTTCTTTTCTCGCCTTTATGTAAGCGTTTCGTTTCGATGCTTCAGAGAGGGGCGCAGACGGTCTCTAGATGATCTGGCGCCTAGCCTCCTTGCCTTTTTTACTTGTTAGTACTACCAAGCGCCCAGATATCATCTTCGGGCCGATTTCTAGGCATCATTCGGTTTAAAGAGCTTTTTTTGGCTCTTGCTACGCATGCAAGACGCACCATTACTCTCTCGACTTTTTGGAGAGCTTCCGGGTTAGCGTCACGGTGCGGATAAGCCGCGTTCCGATCAGCCCTGCAGTCGCGAATGCTACAGGGAACCACAAAGGGATCCCGATAACGTCTGGATTCGCATAGCGCCAAACGCCAAAATGCACGAAGAACACTTCAGCACACGTGCCAAACACTGCGACGATAAAGAAAGACCAGCGGTCATATAGGTCGTGCCACAAAGCTAAGGTGGCAAGGGCGA
>JBAXDW010000058.1:0-8531 GCA_037140755.1 Methanobacteriota archaeon | reverse complement strand
CGGATCTTACCGAATGGTATGTCGGCAGCGATCTAGAAACTCTCTGTAAAGAAGCGGCAATGCTCGCGTTACGAGAAGCAATGGACATAAGTTCCATAGAAATGCGTCATTTCAGAGAAGCACTGAAGAAAGTCCGACCCGCGATTGATGAGCACACAATGCAGTATTACGAGCAGATAAAACAGAGATTTGCAGGGGGTCGCCCTACTGAGCCGACGACGCACATGAGCTATCAGTAAGCGTGGAATATAAGAAACCCTAAATATTATAACTACATAGCAGGCAGCGATGAAAAAGGAGATATTCGCTAAGAATCTGTCCAATAAGCAAGTAATGGGGAGCGATGGTACTGATATCGGCACGCTCTATGATCTCATTATTGATGAAAACACCGGCGATATCCTTGATCTCAAAGTGAAGCCCGATCCCGACCTGAACCTACAGGAGTTTAGGACAGAAAACGACTTCATATTTCTGCCATTTGACGCTGTTAGAGCGATAAAAGATTACATTGTGGTTGACCGGAAGTTGATCAAACAGCCGCAGTGAACGCCAACCGTCTCGCAGTGCTTGATTCGCGCTACGAATGCGGCCTAGACTTCAGCTTAGGGGGCGGTTAATTAGCGGTGTTATTGTGTTTCGCGGGCTCAGCCTATTAGCGAAGCTCTTAAAGTATTTTCGACATAGCGCTATATTCGGAGACAGAGACTTAGAAAAAAAAGTCGAAGCGAGGAAGTGTCATGCAAGTTGACGATTTAATGAGTGCGCCCATATATTCCGTCTCACCCGAAGACACCGTTGGCCACGTGAAAAACGTGATGCTGAAGCACAAAATTGGCAGAGTAGTCGTTGCATATGAGGGGGCTCTTGTTGGCGTTATTGCCAAATTCGACCTCGCAAAATGCTTGAATCATCAGAAGCAGGTTGGCGAAGGCGGCACCATGACCGAACGCTCGCAAAGACTGTAATGTCAGAGAATCTAGCCATCACCTTGCCTAGTGCCTCAATTGCAGGGGCAGCTCGAGAGATGATCGTCAATGGGGTCGGTTGTCTTCCCGTAGTAAAAGACGGCGAGCTGCTAGGCATTTTCACAGAGACGGATCTGGTGGCACATTTTGCAGCCACAAGCTCAAAGGTTCAGGTCAAGACTATTATGACCGATGCTTTTCTCACTTGTCACCGCCACCATTCAATAAACCACGTATTGCGTGACATGGATACTAACCACATTTTTCGTACCATCGTTCAAGAGGGAAACGGTGTACCCGTTGGCATAATTACGCACACTAATCTCACGTTTGCTCAAGAGCCTTTCGTCGATTCAAAGGACATCGTGATGGTGAGAAAGGCCGATCGGGCGCGCATCCAAAAGAACAGATACGTACGAAAGGTCCTCCAAGTTGCGGAAGACATCATGTCTGAGCCGCTTATTACGATCCGCAGTGATTCTAAGGCTGTAGACGCTGCGCGAGCGATGGTTAAGAACAGAATAGACGCCATTCCTGTCGTGAAAGAGGAGTCGCTCGTCGGCGTCATATCTAAAACCGACATAGTGCGGAAGATAGCAGAATAGGACAGTTATATTCTCAGCTTGATCAGTAGGGTGCGACTAATGCGATACGACAACTATGCGTTCACTACCGCGTCCGATCTAGCCTCAGTTGCGTACGTTGTAGACAAATCCGACCGAATTTCCAACGCCTTAGATCTAATGGAGAAACACAGAGTGAATCAACTGCTCGTGATGAATGAAGGGGAACTCGCAGGGATCTTGACGAAACAAGGCATTGCACGCACATTAGGCGCAAGTGATGACATTATTAAGCCGGCCTCATCACTTCATGTGACAAAAGCAATGGATGACACGTTTACTGTAATAAGCGGCACACTGTCCGTTGGTGAGGTCAGCCGTCTTATGGAATCGTCGGAGGTTCTAATCGTTGTCAATGGGCAGTCTGCCAGATGGATAACCTTCAACGAGATCGTGAAAGCGTGTAGACCAGGGGGATTGGCGGGCGAAATAATGGAGCCCCCGTTGACCTGTTCCCCGTTTGACCGAGTAACCCACAGCAGGCGAAGGATGATTGACGAAAATGCGTGGTGGATGGTCGTCATCGAGGAAGACAAGCTCGTTGGGATACTAACGGAGAACGACATAGTAAAGGCCATGAGCCAGTTCAGAGACGTCGTACGATCTCACTATCAAGATTCACGCGTGCGGAAACTACTTGAGGACGACATTATGATCGCCGACATCGTGTTTGTAAGAACTAACACCTCGTGCGTCGAAGTGGTCGACCTCATGGTAAAACACGACGTTGAGGGGGTGCCAGTCCTCGATCTGACTGATACTATGGCCGGCATGATAACTCAAAGTACCGTGCTTCGGAAGCTCTAGTAACTTTGTCCTCCTCCAGCAACCATTAGCAGCTAGCTGCCCGTGAGCGAATTGGCTGGTGTCTGCTATCACAACGCGGCGCCTCCCAGACACTGTATAATTCCAGGCGTGCCGATCTCTCCGCCGGTTTTAAATTGGCAGCCTGTCAACGTCTCAGTCACCTTCATAGCAGTGACTGCGTGGAGCGTCAGCTTGGTCGTCTTAATTCTGGAACGTCCTTTTGCAAGCGCCAGCCATATAATCAACTGATCGCCTAGATGCGCATCGAACGGTGCTCCTGTGGATAATTGTGCTAAGAGCCCAGCTGCGGCCTCCCCCCCAACTTGTTCAGCAGGTTTGCCCCGGGCGCCGAGCGCGTCTCCTGCCAATCTCCCTCCCGTTGAGGTCTCTGCCCATAGCACAATGCCACTTCCCGTGGAAGGACTCTCGGCTTTCTGACCAGCGTCACGCACGATGCTAATGTTCTTATAGCCTGCGCGCGAGCAGCTTTTTATGGCCGCGTCTGCTTGCCGTTTGACAACGTGCACAGGTAGATTCCGCGCATGAGATATACCTCTTATTCCTCGTGGAGACCCCATCTTGACGGTATTAACAGGATGTAGCACGTCTACGGGCTCTGTGGAGACGTGTATCAGTCCCCCTCCACGAGGATAGAACCCCCTTTTTACGAGATCCAGTTGGTACAGAAATCCCATGCTAGCTAGTACAGGGTTTAGGACATTGATCACGTAATCGGCTTGCGGTGCTAGGGGGTTGTTAGTGCCACCGATGAGGGTGACAGATGAACGCTGATCGGCAAATGCGAGGACAGGCAAAAGTGCTTGCAAAATGAGCGTAGTACTGCCGGCCGTCTTCACATCAAAGTGAAAAGTCCCCCCGTGCCTCGGTCCTGGGGAGAAGCTTATCTCGGAAGAGCCTATCGTAAGTCCGCTCACTTTTGCGGCTGCGACCGCTGCTACCGCACGTATCGCAGTCAAATGTTGGCTTCGAAGCCCAGGATTTGTCCGGTTGGCCCTAATATTTTTGATTGTGACGGCCTCTCGTGTTAATGCAGAGAGCGCTAGGGATACGCGCAGCACTTGCCCGCCGCCCTCACCAATGCTGCCATCAATCTCAATCATCAGTAGTATGTACACTGAAGTTAAAAATAAACTGTCGGTAAGATCCAATATTCAAACCATCACTGACTGATGAGTAGAGAAATGGTCACACATCGACATAATTGTGATTTGTGCGGAGAATCGGCAAGCGTTTAGACCGCAAGCAAGTGTTATTTAGTACCTTGGCCTTTTTATACTACACGAGTATCGGCTGTAGTGCGAGTAGCATTCGAACATACGGAGAGCATGAGATGGGGCGACAGGACAATACAACAGTCTGTAAACTCTGCCAGCGCAGCTTCGAAAAGTCTGAAGTAGGTCGAATTAAGATTTTAAGACGCGAAAAAAAAGGGGAAAGCGTTCTTTGGGTCTGCTCGCTTTGCGCTGGACGAATTAAGTTCGTCGAGCACTGAAGGCTCATCTGTATTGTTAACGCGCTATTACACAGTTTTTCACTTTCTGCGCTTTTATGCAAAACAGTAACTTTGCCACTGCTCTGCGATCCGTGCTACGCTAGGACCTCGCATTTATTAAGCAGTTAATCTCGCGCCTCAAAACGCATTTAAGACGCGATTTGATGGTCTCTAGGGTCAATGCGCAGCTGAGGAGTTTTGATGCGAGCCAAAGCCGCAGTGGTCTCGCACTCCGAGATGGCCGATACAGAATGCGCTTGAGCTCTTCATGCCTTTTCTTGCTCAGCGACCTCACGTTTTACGTGACATAGGGCAGAAACTGTGTAAGCGGAAACATCGTTGCTTTAGTGTCGTCGCACGCATCGTGGGGCATTGCGGCGACCAAGCTTTCAGCCTCAGAAAACCCCACAAGAGGGTTCTTAGGTTCTCTCAAAGCAGCGAGGCCTCGTGTAGGGTCGTTCTCATCAATACGTATTTATTTCCTGGTTGTATTGTTTAGGTACGTGAGGGTTGTTGCACTCATCGGTGAAGCAGAACGCTGCGAACACTTCCTAGCGGCACTCACTCGTCACCATAAGGTGGCGACGCTGCGTCAGGAACATGAGAATCCGCTTACGTTTGCTGAGAGTGGAGTCTCAGACGACCTCCTTTGCATCAAATCACCGACGAGATACGTCTTAACGCGCTATACTCACGAGAACGCAAATGAAATCCCGCGAGAGCTCGATCGTCTGGGAGAACAAGAGGATATTGATTTCGCTGTTGTTGTAGGCAATGTGCTTGCGTCAAGGATTGTCCCCTTTCGTGAGGTTTACGAGGCCCGGCTAGAGCGCTCTAAAGACTTTGAAAAGCATTTTGAGGCGCTTGAGACTTTCCCCGAATGGATAACGCTTGGCACACTCGTTAGAGCCGTACGCTCTCATCCTGATATTCACAAAGCGGGAGCGATACTTACGTTCACCGGAACTGTCCGTCAGGAAGCTATGGCGCTTGAATTTGACGCCTATGAAAGGGAAGCCCAGCAGCGAATATCCTCAATCGTTCGCGATCTAAAGACTTCAGAGGGAATAGTCGAGGCAAAGATATACCACAAAAGAGGCTATATCAAGAGAGGCGAAGACATCGTCTACATCGTTGTTGCGGCGGCACATCGACAAGAGGGGTTCAAAGCGCTCAGGGATGCAATAGAACGGATCAAGAAGGAAGTTCCCATCTGGAAAAAGGAAATTACCGAACAGGGTGAGAGATGGGTCGGTTTGTGAGGGCGGCGGGCAAGAGCGACGTTGAGGATGATAAGGAGCATAGGCCGAGCGGCGCGAGTCTTTGATTGGTAAATGAAGACGAGGAGTTTTTCATGAGGCTTTTTGGCACAAACGGCGTGAGGGGGGTAGTAAATCGCGATCTAACTGCAGATCTTGCCCTGCGACTCGCTATGAGCTTGGGAACGTTGACAAAGGGTACAGTTGCGGTCGGACAGGATACGCGGATATCAGGCAGCATGCTCAGCCACGCAGCCATCGCCGGACTACTTGCAACAGGTTGTAAGGTTATTAATGTCGGCATAGCGCCGACCCCTGCCGTACAATACTTCGTGCGCGATAACGCTGACGCAGGAATTGTCATCACCGCATCGCACAATCCGCGGGAATACAATGGACTGAAACTCATCGCCGGTGATGGAACAGAATTTAGTAGTGAAGCGGAACTCGACGTCGAAGATGTGTACTTCCACGGTGAGCTCAAGCTTGCAGATTGGCGCGAGACTGGTGAACTTTCAAACTTCGACATAATCCCCGCTTACATTGAGGGGGTTATGCAGAAGGTTAGTACGTCGGACATTGCTAAGCGTCGATTCATTGTAGCAGTCGATACGGGTTCCGGGGCAGGCAGCATCGTTACGCCATTCTTGCTGAGCAGACTCAACTGCAAAGTGACGACGATCAACGCGCAGATAGACGGTACTTTCCCGAGTCGCAATCCGGAACCGACTGAGGATGTGCTCACCGACCTCGGAAAAATTGTCGTCTCTAACGGTGCCGATTTAGGCGTTGCTCACGACGGCGACGCGGATAGGGCGGTTTTTATCGACGAAAACGGGGATTTCGTCAAAGAAGACGTTTTGCTTGCAGTCGTCGTCAAGCACGTACTCTCCAAGAAGCGAGGACCTGTCGTCACACCCGTCAGTTCGTCACAGCGCATCGCTGACGTGGCCGAAGCAGCCGGAAGCCAGGTTATTTGGACTCCGGTCGGAAGTATACACGTAGCGCGGGTAATGATGCAGGTGAACGCTGTAATAGGTGGGGAAGGTAACGGCGGCATCATCTTTCCAGAACATCAGTACTGCCGCGATGGGGCTATGACTGTGGCCAAAGTGCTTGAAATAATGACCGAGCGTGATAGGAAACTTTCTGAGCTCGCCAACGAAATTCCGAAGCGATATATGGATAAAACGAAGGTCACGTGTCGGGATCGAGACGCGGCCATGCAACACATCCAATCATCGGTTCACGGCAACGTCGACACAACTGACGGCGTTAAAATATGGTATGATGACGGTTGGCTACTCATACGTCCCTCTGGGACAGAGCCAATCGTTCGGATTTTCGTCGAGGCGGAAACCGAGCAGAGAGCCAACGACCTCCTCGACCTCGGCAAACGCATGACCGAAGGTTACTAATGGCAAAGCGTTCTCAAACTTTCTGGCTGACTAGGTGGCGGAACATGGCAGTAGAGGAGCTCTTGGTTGTCGATGCAGAGGCCGAAGAACCCGAATCCAGTGTAGAGTTCTTTGTGACTGGTTGCAGCGGCTTTATCGGCACGCATCTTGTCACTCGTCTCCTCGATAACGGACATATAGTGACAGGGTACGACCTAGTGGGGCCAGCTTATCATCACGTGAATTTCGATTTCATACAAGGTGACGTCCTCGATTTGGAAAGACTTCGGGCGAGTATGGTCAAACCTGACGCCATCTTTCACCTCGCAGCGCAAACCAAAGTTCCTGATTCAACGCGGGATCCGGGTTACGACTTCCAAGTTAACGCACGAGGCACATTCAATGTGTTGTCGTGCGCTTCTGAAGCCACGTTTATTTACGCGTCCACAAGCACGGTTTACGGGACTGCCCCCACCCCTACGACTGAAGGACACGTTATGCGTCCGGTATCCTTTTACGGCGCTTCGAAAGCAGCGGGCGAGCTTTATTGTTCAGCATTTAACGGCATTTTCGGACTACCTACGACTCCTCTCCGTCTTTATAACGTCTACGGGCCGGGCAATGCCAAAGGCGTCATGTACGACCTTATAAAGAAGCTTCAGCGGGATGGTAACCATCTTGAAATACTTGGAACTGGACTTCAGAAGAAAGACTACGTTTATATCGACGACGTCATTGATGCGTTCTTGCTTGCTTATGACAAGGCGGTACCGGGCGAATCGTACAACGTTGGAAGCGGGAGCGCGATCACAGTCAACGAAATTGTCAGCCTCATCTGTCAAATGATGGATCTGCATCCCGACATCCACTACACTGGTGGGAAGTCTTGGGAAGGCGACATTGAGTCAACGCAGGCTGATATATCACATTTTGCTGCGTTTGGCTGGAGGCCCAGAATCGACATAAAAACGGGCTTACAACACCTCTACAACTGGATACGAAGCTAACTACTTCGATAGGAAAGGTGCGAACAGCATTGAAGCATGTAACCATCCGCATAGCCGAGTGCAAATGAGAAAAAAAAAGCGCGAGCCCGGTCAAGACCGAACCCACCACGCGTGGTTTAGAGCGTTAATTCCGACGCCGTATCACCAAATAAGCAACAACCAAAAGCCCCGCTACCGCGTACAACGCCTCAAAGCCCGGCATGCCAAGGAACCCCCCGCTCGCTGTAGCTGACGCAGTCGCCGTTCCTGTCGCTGGGGGTATGATCACGCTGTCGATGACGTGAATCACACCGTTGGTCGCGTTAATATCTGCTTTCGCCACGGTCGCGTTGTCCACTTTGAGTGTCGTACCGTTGACCGAGAATGGCAATAACAGTTGGTTCAATGTTTTTAGCGTTCCACTCGTTTCATTCTTCTTCATGAAGTCGCTTTTAAGATACTTCGCTGGGATAGCGTGGTAGTACAGCACGTTACTCAGTGCTGTTGTGTTATTTTGCAAATTTGCTAGGGTCGATGCGTCAACCTTAGCAAAAGCGTCGTCCGTCGGTGCGAAGAGCGTGTAGTTGCTTAAAGTGAGGTTCAGATCTCGTGTGAGGTTTGTCTTCGCCATCAGGCGCGCAAGAGTTTTCAGGTTCGGAGTATTTGCTACAATCTGTGCGATAGTCTGTTTAGGTTTCGCCGTCGCCGAGCTCGTCGCATTCTTAGTCGCATTCGCTGTCGCAATAGCCACGTCTGATGTTTGCGCAAAAGCAACGGTAGACCCTACAATCGAGAGAATCACTAAGGTTGCCAAAACAGCAGAAAAGAGTTTTTTGCTAACCATTTTTCATCTCCAACATAGTTTTTGTACTTGTATGATCTTGTATATGCCATAAACTTTGCTTCTCTCTATGTCGATGCCTTATCACCAAATAAGCAACAGCCAAAAGCCCTGCTATCGCGTACAACGCCTCAAAG
>JBAXDW010000057.1:0-8564 GCA_037140755.1 Methanobacteriota archaeon | reverse complement strand
ATATTGCCAAACGTCAACTTACCTTTCAGTGCGAGCATCAAGAACAGGAATAAGAGCGCCGGAAAAAGCACTTCTGCAGCGACGTGGTGATTGAGATTCCCCACCATCGAACGTAAGAGATTAGCCGGGATGATCGTAAGAAGTGCGGCCGCGACAATTCCTGCCTTCCAGTCAAAGACGAGTTTTGTTATGTAATATATGGGCAAAATCGCAAGAGCCCCTAAGACCGCAGGAAACGTCGCGACGCCAACTTGGTAGTTGACATGAAATAGGGTCATTGCTACCATTGCGTACGCCGAAGCCAAAAAATCGTAAAGGGGGGGCCATCCGATCCAAAAACCGTTAGGATAGTCAATATACCGATCGAAGGCAAGCACGTTTGGAAAATGCTGTATTGTTAACTCGCCTATCCGAAGGTGATAGTAAGGATCAAAATCAGATATAACAATGCTGCCGGCTTGTATCGAGTTGGCATACGGCAGTTGAATTCGCAGATAGAGAGCAACGACAAACACAACAAAAAGCATCACAGCCCTTTCTGCGTGCTTCTCTCTAAGCCAACCTAAATTCGTTGTATCTCACCTCGGTCGACGTTACCTCTGATTAAATAAGAAGAAGTATTCGCTCGTTGCTGTGCGCGTGTGACAACCACCAGGCGTGCAAACACATATTCTTGAGCATCATGTAGTATTTATAGTGTGCGGATCCCCGTTTTGCATGTGGTGTCTGCGGGACATACGGCGGCTGCGCGCGACACCGCGCGATAATGTACGATATGGGGTTCGATGCTTAAAAGTCGACTAAAAAAAAGATGACGCTGCAAAAGGAGGATGTCGCACAGATCGTTGACCTAGCGGACGAAAAGTTCAGACGCGCGAAGTTCAGCGAAGCGATCGGTCATTACGATGCAGTTCTCGAGCGGGTGCCTCTCAACTTCAGAGCGCTACACAATAAAGGGCTAGCATTGTTCGCCCTGAACAAATTCGAAAAATCAATCGAGTGTTATGACAGAGCCCTTGAAGTCCGACCAAGTGCGCTACACGTGAAGCTCAATAAAGCCATATCGTTGAACAGCAAACGCGACTTTCACGGGGCTAAAAGTCTTCTGGATGAAATAATAAGCCTAGCTCCGACCAATAAGGAAGCGCTTAACGCGCGGGCCTTATCTGAATTCAACCTCGGTCTCGATACCGACGGGATCCAAGATTTAAAGAAAGCTATAGAGATTGATCCTTCCTACACAATGGCCTGGAATAACCTCGGTTGTTTTTACCTTGGCCTCGGGGAACTGGAAGCTGCTATTGAATGTTTTGACCAGACTTTAGTAATCGACACAAATAACTACGACGCGTTTTTGCTTAAGGACATGGCGCTAGAGAGACAGGAGAAAAAAGCAAAGCGTCCCTAGTCTGACATCTGACCGCGTGGACATGATCAAGTGAGTTTCGAAGGTTAAGATGAGAGAGAACTTTGGCCACCTAGCCATGCCAGCATCTGATCGAGATCTAATAGGGAATTTTCTCAGAGCGGTGCAAGAGTGGGCGCCAACGAGTTTAAAGTCGATTATCCTCTACGGTTCTATGGCAAAAGGCATTTTTCCGGAAGAATACGATGTCGATATAGTACTACTTTTTTCCAGTGATTTCGACCATCCTCGGCTCTATTCCGACGTCTACCGTATAATAAGAACTCTTGAGCCTCACCGTGAAATGCACGTCGTTCTAAAGTGGGAAGGGGAGATAGAACCAGCGTATTGGGAACTAATTGAAGAAGAAGGGATTACCCTTTACCCGTAAGGAACTGTTCGTCGCTAAAGCAACGGATGCACGACGGTGTCCTTGTTCGATTGTAGCTCACCTATGGTCGGCGAACCACTCATCGCATTGCTGATGGCGCGTTTTGTCGCTTCGTAGTTGAAGTTATATAGCTTCTTTTTATCAGCCGCGCTTCCGTTAATATAGACTGACGCGATAATCATCAGCGCGTTCTCAATGGCGGCTGGAATAACTCCTTCTTGCACGCTATCGAGAACTGCTTTTGCTATCGCCGCTTGGACGGGCCCGAACATAAGCTCAGCTTGCGCTTCGCCTTTTATCGTGACTTTGTTTACCATAAGAGTCGCAGGCTTGACGGCGAAGTTTGGCGCTAGTATTGCGAGCAGCGCAGTATGTCCCATTCGCGGTGTTGCGAGCGCCGTTAGGAAAGCCGTCTCGAACGCCCCCGCTTTTTGACCTATCGCAATATCGATGTGTGCAAGCTCCGGCATTTCGCCAACTAACGCCTCGCCAATTCTTGTACTCAATCGCGATCCCGTTTCAATAACTTGTTCTGTCATCTTTGTCCTCTTCTTGCCAAAAAGTTAAGTTTTGTTGTTTTTTTTTTGCGCGCTCACTCGTCTCGCCCCGTCGGCGGACTAAGATCGCAAAAAGCTAGCAAACCGTCGCTCTCTCCGGCTAAAAGCTTTATGACGGTATGGTACCAGTTAAAACCATGAATATTGTCATAGCATATGAGAGTTACCACGGCAACACACGGACAATGGCGTACGCTTTGGAGCGTGGAGCGCGAGAAGCGGGAGCGGATACGGTAATAAGGAACATCAGACAAATCAAGCCGTTCGACTTAAAAAAAGCAGATGCGGTCATCGTCGCCACTCCTACGTATCATAAAAAACCACCTTCGAGCGTGCGTTATTTCATGAAGAATTACGATAATTTCGATTTCAGCGACAAGACAGCGTTCGTGTTAGGTTCTTATGAAGAACTCGGCGAAGCCATAGAACAGATGACAGATTTCCTTCGTTCCAAAGGGGCAACTGTGCTGGTCCCGCCAATCAGAGTGAAAGGGAAACCATCCAAAGCTGATCTCGAATCGTGCGAGAAAAAAGGAGCAGAAATAGCCACACACTAATGCCGTTCGCCGGCAACTCAACGAGTCCCACTCGTGATAACTACTTTGAGATTGATACCGTACTTGTGTGCAGTTTAGAAGACTAAGAACGTGGTTCTTCTGCCTGAAGCAAATCTTTTATCAGAGCCGCTAGATCTATGTTTCTGAAAGGAATCGTTCAATTATAGTAGAGCGATCTCGTGGCCATCAGCAAAAACTCGCGGTTTGCGAATTATCGCGTCGAGGTGTACGCCTGCGACAACGTTTCCGCCAATCGTGCTGTTGTCGCCTAAAGCGATGTGCGCGGTACCCCTCACCTTCTCATCTTCCAAAACAACGCCGATAATACGCGCTCGCGGATTTGTGCCAATTCCCAGTTCTGCGATATTCCTCGCTTCGTCGCCAAGCGGGTTTATAATCTTAAGGACTTCGTTCGCGCGGTCACCTTGGACTTCTACGGCGACGCCTTGTTCAACTCGAATCTTCATTGGGTGTTTTAAAAGCTTGATCCCCGCCATAGAACCGTCGATCACTACAGTGCCTGTACAGTTTTCCGGGGCTGTATAAATTTCCCCAGCCGGCAGATTTGTACTGCAGCCCTTTTCTTTACAACATCCTACGTCAAGGTTCCATTTCGAGTCATCCACATCAAAATTGATGTCAGTTCCGAGCTCTGAGGTGAGTCGGATTTGTGACGCGCCCTTGAATGTCTCTGCGAGACGGCGGGTGTTGTCCATTACCTCTTGTGGATTGGCAGTCAATCCCCCTTCAATCATCATTCGCTCCGTGACGCCGGGCATACTTGCCGTTCGCACACCTGCATCATTCGCCAGCTTTCGCGCACTCGTGTGCGTCAATGACATAGTCGTAGGTGCGATGACGACGTCAACGTTGCGCATCGCTTCTGCTACTGCCCGAGGAGGCTCTTCTCCGTGGCGAGACCGGGGCGGCATCGTCATCATTATCGCATCGCAGTTCATTTCGCGTGCGGTGTCATACAACGACTTGGCAATTCTAAGCTGCAACGTGTCTGTGACAATGAGCACGGTCTCGGTTTGTTTCAAGCCGAGATACGTGTGCAAAATGGTCCACGAGCTTTGATATCCGCTAATGGCGCTCACTTCCTTCGGAGTCCTTGAAGAGCTTCACCCTTATATAACTATTTTATTTAAAATCGTAAAACGAGGCCAAGCAAACGTTGACGGTTCGCGAGCTTTCCATAGTTGATTTCGTTCACAAAAACATTAAACTAGCAGCACTGCTATTAATAGCTGTTTCTATGAGGCAAAGTGAAACAGAAGCAGCCAACATTGTTCAGATTGAACGCATCAATAATCTGTGGGCGTACGTGCTCCCAGATGACAAGCTCGTGACTGGCAGTAGCTACGGAAATAAGAGATGCTTCGTAAATTCGAAAGCGACTGGGGCAATTGAAAACTTGTTTTCGCTTGACCTGGGACGGAACGTCATCGGTTCAACGCTCATCCGCTACTATGACGCAGAATCTGGTGTATTGCTCGAACAGACGGGCACCGGAGATTTCGTGATACATCCTGCCTACCAGAAGCACAAATTCAAAATCGCGCACGGCCTCCGCGTTTCAGAGGTATTTTATGTGCCAAATGCGCCGCAAGACAATCTTGACAAGTGTCCTGCCGCCTATTTAGGGCTGAAGATTGCGAACAAAACCTCTCACGTTCAGCGAATATCCGTCGTTGCGTACTCGGACTTACGACCAACGTACCTCGCAACAACAGCCGATGTGGAGGTGCGTTATGCGTACCAGAATAAGGCCATTATAGCTAGTAATCGAAGCAATGAGAACTGGACGAGATTTTTTGGCACAACAGCGAAAAATGCTATCTGCTCCTTTACGACCGATATTTCAGCGGTTACCGACAACTTCAATATCACACCGCGTTTGCGCCGCTCCTGTGAGCAGTACGTGGGCGTCGATTTTTCGGCAGAGCGCTGTTCCGTTCAATACGTTCCGTTAACAAACGACGAAACGACAATAGATTCAGCAGCAGAAAGCTACATAGATCGCGCAATCATAGGCAGGATCCAGGTAGATATCGAGGTACCGGTGGATGGAGAGGAGCAGTTCACCTTTATAATAGGCTTCTCGCCGACTAACGACGAAGACGCCATTCATACATTTGAACGGCTGGAAGACTATGAAAAGGCATACGAACTGACCATCAGCCATTTCGTGCGCGAAGTAAGCTATTCTGTAGTAACGACGCCAGATCAGGCTATTAACAGGGGGGTGCAGTGGGCCAAGGCAAATATGGCTCGCGTAAAGGCACAGTACCCCCAAGGCGGGGGGTTTACCAATGATCCAAGCCTGTCGAGCAATATCGTTGCCCGAGACACGGCATGGTTCTCGTTTGGGTGTGACTTCGTAACTCCCGAATTTTCTAAACAGGCGTTACGCGTCTTCAAACGACTGCAGTCGGCGGACGGACTCATCGCCGAATACTATAACGGCGTGACAGGGGAGGTGGACGACTACCAGCTTAATGTTAACGACGATACGCCGCTCTACATCCTTGCTGTCGTTCATACGTTCCAGATAACCGATGATCGTGCTTTTCTCGAAGAGATGTACCCTTCTGTCGAAAAAGCTGCAGATTATATTATTTCTCAAAAAGACGAACGTGGACTCATTTTTTGCCGATCGAATGGGGTAGGCGTTTATGGCATATGTGGCTGGCGGAATATAATTCCAAATTGCACTATTAACGGCGCGGTTACAGAAGTCAATGCCGAATGCTTCGCAGCTTTACGATCAACTGCGCTGTTGGCCGATTTGATGGGAAGCGATGAGAGGGCAGCTTATTTTAGGGCGGAAGCCAAGAAGCTCAAGAACGCGATCAATAAGCACTTGATAAACCCAAAGAGCGGTTTGTACTATCTTAACATCGATGTAAGCGGCAATGAACACCCTGACGTCACGTGCGATCTGATATTCCCAGTGATTTTTAACGTAGCAACACCCGCTACATCGCACCTCATTATTGATCGGCTTAATCGTCCTGATTTCTTGACAGCGGCGGGCTTAAGGACAGTGCCGCGGACAGCTCTGAACTACCATCCCGAACGAGGATGGGGTTTGACTGGCGGTGTGTGGCCCGATGTTGCGTTCATGTTCGCCTATTCGTGCTCGACGCATCAGCCAGATGTGATGGTAAACATAATGCGTGGAACGTTTCGCCAGTACGAGCTAGATCCGACGAGCCAGAATACCGTCCCAGGACAGTTCTCAGAATGGTATCACGGGGAATCACTCGTTAACAACGGCATGAAGCTTTCGCCGTGGTTTCCTCCGAAATACTTGTGGACCGCCGTGGAAGGGATGTGTGGTGTCGGGCTATACCGCGGGCTGCACATTAATCCCAACATTCCGCTCAAATGGAAGTGGGTAAGCCTCTCAAACATGCCGTACCATGAGAGCGCTGTGACCTTCTTTGCATGTTGGATCAATGGGCGCTTAAACATATTCGCGAACTACCCATTCAGCACAAGTTTGAAAAACGCTCGCATTGAACTCGACGATGACGTTACAGCGTTTATTCGCGAAAGGCTTGAAGATATTCACCTCGTCGCGCTCGCAACACCGACCCACGTCGTCATATGTGTGGGCAACATGGCAGCAAGTTCGACGTCGTTCACCTTCAGTTTGAGCGAGATAACTGACACCTACGTCAAGCCCGGTCGGTATCGAATACGGGTATTCCACAGCGAGATCGACGACTGGTACGATCAAGGAGTACGAGAGAATAACAACATTCGTGGTTTTTCCGTCGAACTCGAAGTCGGCGGTTTCAAGCTAATTGAACTGACTGCGCAAGTCACCTAACGTCAACCGCGTCAAGCGCCTTGAGCCACTTTTGAAGCGTGCCTTCTTCAGCAATAGCGGTGCTGTCCAGTGTGAGAGGGGTTACGGAGACAAATCCGTTGTTGAGCGCATACACATCACTGTCAGCCTGCTGGCTCTTCTTAAAGTCGCTCCCGATCCAAAAATAAGCGTTTCCGCGCGGATCGAGTCGTTCTATGAGCCTGATGTCGAAAACGTTTCTTTGAAGCCTCGTTACTTTATATTGCGGGTCACTCACATCCATCGGAACGTTAACGTTCAGCACATCCACCTTTTGTGGCATTCCACATTCAAGGATGTGCATGGCGAGTTTCCTAGCAACGTCGGCTGCTAAGCCAAAATCTACTTCCGTTCGTGATTCAAAGACGTGGGCATGGTGCGCCTGTAGTGAGATAGCCAAGGCTGGGATGTCCTGACTTGCTCCAGTTAGCGCAGCACCTACGGTTCCAGAGGTCATAACAGACTCCGTGCTGAGGTTCTCGCCGACATTGATGCCTGATACCAGCAAATCCGGTTTTCGCTTCAATATTGCATATTCAGCAATCAGCACCGCATCCGTAGGTGTTCCGGCGACCGCATACGCTTCGTGTCCCTCAACTCTAGCGCCTGAAACCCGTATCGGCTCGAAAAGCGATAATGACCTGCCTACACCACTTTTTTGGACTGCAGGCGCGACAATAACGAGTCTGCCAAGGTCTTTGAGTGCGTTGGCTACCGCGACTAGGCCATAAGAACGAATGCCATCGTCGTTCGTTATCAGAATCGTTTTTTCTTGTGCCATAAAACTCCTTAAGGGTTACGAATGTCTGCCTAGCGAGTTGTCTGAATAGGCGAGCAGTCCGCTCGTTGCATAGCGGGTGTTCAGCGGTGTTTGTACCAAATGTTGCAGGCACCCTCTCCAGAAACCATGCACGGCCCCACTGCTTTGTGGGGTACACAGACCTTAGCAAAGAGCTTACAATCCGTCGGTACTTTGAGGCCCTGCAAAACAAGGCTACAGATGCACCCGCTTTTCACGTCTCTGCTTTCAAAATTGAGAGAGTAGCGAACCTTAGCGTCGTAAGACTCAAACGCGTGCTTTATCGCGTAGCCTGACCGCGGGATAACGGGAAAACCACGCCACTCTAGATCGACTGCGTCGAATGTGCGTCGCATAAGCGCTTGCGCTTTGACGTTTCCCTCGAAGTGCACAACTCGAGGATAGGCGTTTTCGACTTTATGCTCGCCATTTACAATCTGCTTAGCAATAAGATAAAACCCGTAGAGCACGTCATTAGGCTCAAATCCTGCAACGACTTGAGGGACAGGGAACTCTTCGAACGGCCGCAATCCGATAATAGTGCAGACGTGCCCTGGAAGCAAGAAGCCATCTATTTGAGCCCCGGACTCGCTGACGCGCTCGAGCAGCCAGCGTAGCGCTGGAGGAACAAGTCGATGAGAGCACATTATTGAAAAATTGCTCGGCAACGTTTGCAAGAGCGCGACTGACGTCGTTGGTGCCGTGGTTTCGAAGCCTACTGCGACAAAGACCACGTCACCGCTTGTCTTTTTTGCGAGCTCTACGGCGTGCGTAACACTGCCGACAATATGTACGTCGCCACCTGAATCTGCAAGCGAGCCTTCGGTCCCAGGCACTCGCATCAGATCTCCGTACGTCGCAATTGTTATTCCGTCTTTGGCCATTTTTATGGCCGCGTCGATTTCGCCCTGGGGGGTGATGCAAACAGGACAGCCAGGGCCCATTACAACTTTCAAGTTGTCAGGTAAAAGGGATCGAACGCCAAAACGGGTGATC
>JBAXDW010000056.1:0-8614 GCA_037140755.1 Methanobacteriota archaeon | reverse complement strand
TACTATCAACGTATCGCGCCGTTGATGCTGCCCCACGTAGAGAATCGGTTTATCTCCATGTTCAGGTTTCCCGACGGGGTACACGGCGAGAAGTTCTTCCAAAAGAATACCCCCGACTATTTCCCGGAGTGGATCGAAAGTAAGTGCCTCAAACATAAAAAAAACATGACTTGCTATGCGATCGTCAAGGACGAAGCAGCAATCGTCTACCTCGGCAATCAGGTCACGGTTCCCCATATCATGGTCACGCGGGCCGATAAACCGGACATTCCCGACAAAATGATATTTGACTTGGATCCGTCGCGTCCTGACCTCCGACCGCTCAAGTCGGCCGCGATGAAGTTGAAGGGGTTTCTCGAAGCCGTGGGGTTCCGACCGTGCATAATGACGACAGGGGGTAAGGGGTATCACATCGCGGTGCCCATCAAGCGCGAGCTCGACAACGGCGGCGTGAGGGGCTTTGCCGCCAAGATCGCCCAAACCCTCGCACAACAGGGCGCCTCCGTGATGACGGAGCTGAGCGTGGAAAAAAGAAGCGGCCGAATCTTCATCGACGTCAACCGGATAGCCGCGATGCAGACCTCTGTGGCACCGTACGCCGCACGATCAGGGCCGGAGCTTCCCATAGCGAGTCCGTTTGACTGGGACGAGCTGCCAAACATCAATCCAACGTCATACACCATCAGGAACTACCCGAAAGAGGATGCATGGGACGACTTCTTTGCGAATGCCGTTTCGATACTGGAGATACTAAAGAAGCTCTCTTAGGCGCTTTCCGCAGGCCGGTAAGCGCTTAAAGGGCGGTAAAGCCCACCCCTTCTTTAGCTAGTTGGCGTGGCTGCAACTTAGTACCAAAACGCCATAACGTACAAATCTGTCGTGTCGACAATGATCCAGGCTTCACCCGTGTTTGTTGTGCCGCTCCAATACGTAGATTGGTCGTCGCGCGTCACATACCCTTGTCCTACGAAGGCGTCTCTGTAGGCTTGCGCCCCCTGTTGTGTGTCTTGAATGTTATCGAAGGTTTGAATCTCCACAGATGCAGTCGTTGTTCCACTTGCGACGGTGCCACGGTAAACGTCGTTCCCGATCGTGTTAATGCTATGCGATAACGGCTGTTTGATCGCAAACTTCATTCCTGTGAGTATGCCCTCAAAGTACGCGATGACATCCTGAGGACCGGCTGACGGTGTTGGAGTCGCTTGTATTGACGGTGAGGCCGATACTTCAGCAAACAGGCGCGAAGTAGGGGTTGGACTTGATTGCGAGGTAGAAATGCACCCGGCCGTTGCTATTGTGCTGATCAACAGCAGCCCCACAGCGATGACAGTCACTTTCATGTCCATTAATTCACCTCTTAAATTACGGTCTATTTCTTCGTTTTAGCGGATAAGCGTTATTGTTCAGGGTACGTGCAACGGACCCTCGCAACGTACTTTTCCGCGCGTCAAGCGAGCTATTTCTACCGCGGGGGATAGTACCTCTGCTGCTCGCTGCCTGTATCCTTTCTCCTGTAATACAACACGCCAACAACGATGAGCGCGAGGATGGCGATGGCGATCACGGCGACAACGGCATACGCCGCAAGCCCCTCAAGACCGAACAGCGAGAACGCTGTACCAGACGAAAACGTTTCGTCCTGTTCGGTGATGAGGACATCACCAGGTATGTTGTATTGTTTATCGGTCGAGTTATTCCCTTGTGCAGCGAGGAGGAGGGCGCTTGTACCCTTCGTGAATCTCGAGTAACGGTAGTCCTTGCTGTGATCGCCATAGGTCTTCTCGCCCCGGGCGGTAAGTTTCCAGGCATCGGCGTTTGCAAAATTCACTTGCTCGTTGTAGTGTGCCGGAATGTCTTCTGGATTACTCGCAAAGTCGATGGGCGGCGTGCGCAACTTGTCAGGGCCCGGATTCTTCACCGTAATGCGGAGGCCCCCCCACGGCCCCGTGCCCTGGGTAATCGTGCCTGGGAACACATTATTGATAACAATGATCGGCGGGACGTAGATGCCGGGCTGCTGTGGTGTCGGTGTCGGTGTCGCAGGCGTCGTCGGTTTAACGATGGTTGCTTGTGGTGTCGGTTTCGCGACGCTGGGCGTGGCTGTCGGTTGTTGGGCGGTGGGAGTAGCAGCGCCTCCGGTTACGGTACAGGTCCACGACGTAGTTGCAGTAGCTCCAGACGAGGTGGTTACATCGGCTCTAAACGTGAAAGTGCCTGCTTGCACGAACGTCCAAGGGGTAACGTATGCGTTACCAAAACTATCGGCAGTTATAGCCCCTATCGTTCCTCCAGAGAGATGTTCTACTGGTTTATCGTTAAGATAGAAGTACACCGTGGCCCCCTTAGCCGGCGAACCATCTTCAGTAACGTGTACAGCTAACGTGGTTTGCTGGTTGACTACCGCTGTTGTTGGCCCCTCAACTCTTATTGCTACAGACTGGTACATAAGGGTGGACGCGGACGTAGGAAGCACTGTGACAATGGTAGGTGCTAAAAACAAAATCGTGAGTAACAAACTTATTGGGGCCGCTCGTTTCATGCCTACCAGAGCATCGCTAAAGTATAAAAGAATTATTCATCTGAATTTCAGCATTCTTAAACTCGAGGACTACTCTCCCTTTTTTTGCGGATTGGCGCTGATAAATAGCTTTTCAATAGCGCCCAAAGCGAAATTCTCGGACGAAAAATAAGCATTTTCTGCCGCTTGCTCTCCGGAAGCCACACGTCGTAGCGGCTTTTAAGATATTGATGGCGCTAGCTGGTAGATCGCTTCCGGATTTTTTTAGGCTGCCACATCCGTTAATCGTTTTTCAGTCAGCAATTTCGAGGACGAGTTCGTCCACTCAACCAATCGTTGTACGCAGTGAAATGAGGCCTGTTTAGCCGGACAGTCATTCGCGAAAAGTGGCGGAAGCGATTTACACTACAGCGTAGCGACTCTGCGCAAGCACACCCGGGTGTGACACAGACGCGCTGTCACGCTTTTCCACGAAATCACTGCCTCACGCGGCCTTATGAAACGACTCCGTGTAATCAGGATCGGAGATGAGCGTGATGGCAACCAATGCAACTACCATAAAAAACGGGGCCTGCCTCTACGGCCTCCATTACGGATGTGTGAACACCACAAACGATCCGAATTGTAACAAGTGCGCAGAGCGCATCGCTGACGCGGTGAACAACGTGCTTCGCCCCCGGCTATAAATTAAGCGAAATAGCGCTGCAGCCGCGCCGATCATCCTTTTTTTAATTAGCGCGAAGCCTCTGCTGACACTGCTACTGAATAACTTTGTAACTGTTTAGAGATATCACGCAAAGGGATCTCTTGTTTTTCCGGAAACTCGCTGTCCGGAACGACGCACTTATTCGTTCAACTTCCAGTACACCCGATGGTCAGCAATGTCGTAAGCCACTTTGTAGGTGCTGGCAAGCCCGCTTAAGTGACCCTTTATGGTGGTGACGGAAAGCCAATACTGGGCCAGGTTGTCCTGCACGTTAAGCTCTTTGAGGACCGCGTAGATGAGCTCTTCTGTTGATCGGGCGCTCTTTAAGAGTCGCAGTATCATATCATCAATCTGGGCAAGCCGCTCTAAGTGAAGCGCGATCTGTCCAACACTTTCGTCCTTTGACATAACGGCGCCGTGACTCGGAACGAGCCAGTCGAACGCCGTGTTCGCGATCACGTTGAGCGAGCGGCGCGTGAGTTCGACGTCTATTGAATACGGTAGCTTATGTCGTTCCCAGACTGCTTTCGGATACAACGCGTCTCCTGCAAAGAGCACGCCGTCGCACAGGTAGCCCGTGTGCCCCATCGTGTGACCGGACAAGGGCAACGGGGCAATCGTTCCTTCGAACGGGTACTCTTCGGTGTATCGGTCGACCTTGCACGGCTCTCCGAGGAAGAATCTTGTCGTCATCTCAACTGGCGGAAGCGCCCAGTTAAACATGCCCCGCACGATGACCTCCGGAAGCTCGATCAAAAATGCGTCCTCTTTCGGAGCGACCACAAGCGCCCGCGTGCGCTTCTGCAGAGTGCTCGCCCACCCGAAATGATCTGCGTGTCCATGCGTAATGAGAATCGCCTTGAGATCGAGCGGAACATCTACAACGGCTGCATCAATCAAGTGATTTTCGTACAGACCGACGTTGGTTTTGCCGAGAATGCATTTGACATCGTTCAATTCGATGACTTTCTGCTTCACGCTGTGATGCACTCCAAATAATTGTCAGGAGTCCGTGCGCGTCTAATTCCAGCAGGCGAACAATACGACAAGTCGCACCTAGAATCGCCGACGATCCAGTGTTAGTAGGTGCTCCGCGATAACTCTAACGGATCAGAAGCTTCTGGCACGCTAGCAATGTCGTTTCAGTATGCTGCTAGAGCCAGTAGGGCAGGCTGTCTCCGGTCTTGCCTTTATTCGTTAGCAAACCCTCCAGCGTCGCGTTGTGCTGTGAGGTACGATGGGGCTTGCTTGATCGCCCGATTGATTACTTACTGTGAATCATTGCCGGCAACCGGAAGCAACGCGCTAATAACTAACACGGTGCCTGCCGCGAGATAACTCGACTTCGTGATGAGTCATCTCACCTTATTGATGTTGCTCGTTCTGAGCCTCGGACAGTGATTGGTCTTTTTTAAGCTTGGGCGCTACAGGTTCGCGGTAACGTTATAGGTAAGGTCGTAATACGTGATGGCGACAGGCGTTGCATTTTGCGCTATTTGGAAGACAATGGTTCCGTTGACGGTGTCCCCTGGTTGCGTGGCATTGGTCAGCGGAAAATAACCCGGACTTTCTACAGTTGCAAACAAATCAAGCCCGACAGAACTCCCATTTGAAAGGCGCATATCGAACCAAAAGGGGTTAATATCCAGACCTTTTACATTGATGTTTTTCAATACCGCGTTGTAGAGGACGTACTTGCTGCCATTGTCAGCTTTGGAGAGCGTTCCAATGGTCGTGGCCTCCCCTTTCGGGGTAACCGTCAGCGTAAGGTTTTTGCTTGATGCTTGTCCTGTCTGGGTCGTTTGTGCAAGCGGAGTTGGACTTGTCGTTGTAGTCGTAGTCGTGCACCCCGCTCCTGCAACCGTCAAGACGAGCAGAAGCACCATCACCGCACCCACCAGTTTCTTATTCATTTTCACACCTTTTTTTCGCTTAGTTAAGAATGACTAGCATGCGAGGTAACACTCTATAGTCTTTCCGATTTTAGGTTAGAGGCCGCGTTGCGGAACCGATGTCCGACGGTGCAGCGTCAGCACGTTACGCCCCGCCCTCGATGTGCTCTACTGGTCCAGCTCTAGCATTCATTCACCGATTCTTGTTATCTGCTGAATTCCAGCCTGCAACTATCTATGACGAGGCAGATAGTTTTCCCGTCATGACCCCCCTTATTAGGGACTTTGCTGCCCGTGCACGGGCTCCACTATTTAGAGTATGTCACAGCCAGGAAATGCCGTTAAACCCTCCTCAGACCAGTTAAATCCCCGGATCAATCGAGTTGTAATATAAAGGAACAGGCCCACCTGGCACGCCTGTCGGGTACGCAGTTGGCACCGCCGTCGACTGTTCAGGAGTGGTATCAATTGCTTGTGTGTTGTCGCCGATACCGGATGTGAATGGCGTCAGGGGCTCCTCCGTCGATGAGCTCGTTGGATGTGCAAGATTTACAAGCCTTATTCCTGCAAGTAGGCCTGGTATGGGATCTTCTATAGGGGAATCAAAGTTTTTTGTCTCCACCGTACCATCCGGATACTTCCATTGAGTCCACGTGATGAGTCCATCAGCATTCTTCGTTTTCCAGCAACTACCGCCTTCAGCTGTCACAATTTCTTCTACATTCCCACTATTCTCATGCTTGCGCGTCTCTAATGTGACCTTATAGCCTCGGTACTCGCCACTTTCTCTACTGGATGTATAAGGATCCCACGTCTCCGCCAGTTTCGGTGTTAAACAGCCAGTTGTACATGATAATAAGAGAGCGCTGATAAATAGCAGCGGTAGCGTTTTCTTGCGCGGCATGTTGATGTAGGGCTCCATCATACGTGCGATTGGATTTATTTACCACCCCCGTGCAAGCATTACTTCTGTGCGCGGACCTCTCGCGTTCCAAGCGGGCGAGTTGTGATCACATTGCCAGCAGATTACTCTGCGTGTAAATGTGCTTAATCGCAAGAGTAGGAATTCTTCATTTGGGGCACATACGCGTCACCCGGCGCGAAGTTCTGCGAGAGCTGCGGCGCACCGTTCGCAGCGGCACCGCAAGCAATGCAGCCAAGTACTCCCGCTGCGCGGTTCAAAGAGATCACATACGTTCCTGTTATCCAACTGGCTAAAGTAGTCGGCCTAGTATCTGCCGTAATATCTTTTATCGCTGGCATATTCTACGGGGTAGTTGCAGGTTTATTAACAGCTTCAGTTCCTGGTTTCTCAGGCGCACTCTTGGCAATTGTGATCATCATAGTAATGCCGATCTTTGGTTTTGTAGCAGGGTTCATTTACACTGCCATTATCGCTATTATCTATAACTGGATCGTGCCGAGGATTGGAGGAATTCAAGTCCAAGTCAGGTAGAGCACTGCGCCGGTCAAGGGCGTCAAAGCTCCAATCCTTCTTTCTTTCTTTTGGCTGTCGTCGGGGCAGAAGACGATTGAATCAGTAGAAGTTCTTTACCAGTGTTGGTTCTACGTTCGCAGTGCAAGCTGTCAAGATCCAGTATTTCGCTTGTAATCGTGAAAAAAGATGTTTTCCCTTTGGCTTAACCAAAGGAGGTGAAACATAAGGACGAAAGACAATGCGCACAATGCGGCACTCCCGCATCACCCAGCGCTAAATATTGCTCGGTTGCGGAACCAGTTAATGAATGAAACGTTTTGACGTATTGCGATGAGTTCTAGGCAACAACTGGCCGCGGTTTCCTGGGCTCTATGAAGAAGATGAAAAAAACAAAGAAGATAAGAGCAGCGGCTGGTTGAGGAGCACCCCCAGGAACCCAAGCAGGCCGATGAGGCCCCAATACCAATGTATTATTATTATTGTAATATTGCTTGCCAAACTAATTTGTGTCTCATTAGTACATATGCGCATACAAAAGTCTTCATAATCACGTTCGTTCTGCGTTTTCCACGCTGACGTTTAGATATACCGCCAGGAACCGCACGTTGCCTCACGTGACGATTGGCGTGGTCATTTTGTCCTGTTCGGGGTGTGTCCATCTCGCTTCACATCTCTGTAGGTATCCTAGCGGTTTTGTCCGTTGACACCAAATTCAAAGATCTCCGCCTCGCTGAGGCCGCTGACCAAAAGGGTTATATGATGGCCTTTTCATGAGCCGATAGTAGTCGTTGACATGGTTGTATTTATAGACGTGAAGGCGTGTGTGCAGTATGGCATCTGTGTCGAAGAATGTCCGGCCGCCGCCATTTCATTGAAAAGCGTGACTTCGGTGAACGCCGAGGACTTCGTTCGTTACGGTATCGACGTCTACCCATCCAGAGCTATCACATTAACGTGAGGAGAGTTATGTCAAAGCGAATACAAGTCGGCGTGCTTGGTGCTACCGGCGCAGTCGGACAGCGTTTCTGTCAACTCCTTGAGGCACACCCGTGGTTTGAAGTCGGGGCGGTCACAGCCTCTGAGCGGAGCGCAGGGAAGAATTATGAGGACGCGGTTGATTGGCGTTTGAGCACGCCTATACCCGAAAACATAGGGGACCTTCGCGTTATTCCCACCACGTCAGACGACATGCCGAAAGACGTGAAACTAGTTTTTTCGTCTCTTCCGGCCGATATCGCAGAACGCGTCGAAGCGGATTACGCCAGCGACGGCTTTGGCGTTTCGAGCAACGCCGCCTCGTACAGGATGTTCGACGATGTGCCCCTCCTCATTCCCGAGGTCAACAAAGACCACATGCAATTGATCCAGATACAGAAAGAGCATCGCGGTTGGGACGGTTTCATCGTTACCAACCCGAATTGTTCCACCATCGTGCTCGTCATGACGCTTAAACCGCTCATGCAGCTCGGGCTTACCGACGTTAAGGTCGCGACGATGCAGGCGGTATCTGGCGCGGGGTACACCGGGGTTTCTTCTATGGCCATCCTCGATAACGTAGTGCCCTATATCGGTGGAGAGGAGGAGAAGATGCAGACCGAGACACCAAAGATTCTGGGCGCCTTCGACGGAACGAAAGTCACCAACGCGAGCGTCACAGTCAGCGCGATCTGCAATCGCGTCCCGGTGATCGACGGACACACCGAATCGGTGTGGGTAGACGTCGACGCCTCTCCTGAGACAGTGAAACTAGCTATGGCCTCGCTTCCGCCCCTGAAAGGGTTGCCCTCTGCCCCTGAACGGCCCATAATCGTCAGAGAGGAAGACGATCGGCCACAGCCTCGGCTAGATCGTGATGTCTACGATGGAATGAGCGTCACCGTCGGCAGGGTGAGGCGTGATGTCGTCAAAGGCATAAAGTATACGCTGATGGGCCATAATACCATAAGGGGGGCTGCAGGAGCTTCGGTACTCAACGCGGAGATACTCGCTGCGGAAGGATTCCTTAAATAGGGGCGAGAATAGCGCTGATTGACTGCTGCTCATTATTATTATAATCCGAT